>CAZSOE010000218.1:0-4631 GCA_964608335.1 uncultured Chloracidobacterium sp. | reverse complement strand
GCGTTGGCACTGAGACGACCGGCGGATGCGGTCGTGTTTGCCAAATTGATCGCCGGCAGGTTCGAGAGCAACGCGATCGATCTTGTTACATCGCCCGCGATCGGTGGACTCGTGATCGGTTTTGCTGTCGCACAAGCTCTGAACGTCCCATTCATCTGGACGGAGCGGCAGGACGGCGAGATGACGCTCCGGCGAGGATTCACAATCGAACCGGGCGAACGCGTCCTGGTCGTCGAAGACGTCATTACGACCGGCGGTTCGACGCGCGAATGCATCGCGGCATTGGAGAAGCACGGTGCGAAGGTCGTGGGCGCGGCGTCGATCGTCGACCGGTCGAACGGGACGGCGGATGTCGGCGTTCCGCGTATCGCGTTGGTCACGCTCGACGTGCTTGCGTACTCGGCTGACGATTGCCCTATGTGCGAAGGCGGCGACATTCCGATCAAACCGGGGAGCAGGAGTTTGCCCGCGAAACACGCTAAAGATGCGAAAGGAAGTTGAACCCGGCGTGACGTCGGAAGCAAGCCTGGTGACCGGTTCGTTTTTGGCGAGTTTGTTTTTTTTAATCGCGGAGGCGGCGCCCAGGAAATCTGCGAAATATCGCGAAAGTCGACATAGAGACCCTAAGGTGACGCATTTTGGGGACCGGCTCATTTTAGTGTTTTTCGCGTATTTCGCGGGGCCAAATTCTTCCTTGAAATGAATTTCAAGCTACTCATCCAATACGACGGGACCGATTTTCACGGGTGGCAGGTGCAGGAGAACGACCGCACCATCCAGGGCGAGCTCGAGCGCGTGATCGGGATGCTGGCCGACTCGGACGTTGGCGTGATCGGATCGGGCCGCACCGATGCCGGGGTTCATGCCGAAGGACAGGTCGCTAATGTCCATATAGCCGATGAGCGATTCACCCCCGAAAAACTGAGGAGCGCGATCAACGGTAATCTGTGGCGCGACATCCGCATATTGAAATGCGAGCGCGCCGAGGACGATTTTCACGCCCGTTTTTCGGCAAAGAGAAAGACGTATATCTATCGCATCATAAATGCGCCGGTGATGTCGCCGTTCTGGCGGCGTTTCGCGCATCACGAGCACAAACCGCTGGATGTGGCACGGATGCAGGATGCCTCGCGTTTTTTTCTCGGCGAACACGATTGGACCGCGTTCTCATCCGCGCAGAGCGACAGTGACGGACGCGTTCGCGATGTGATCGATCTAAGCATAGATTCGCGTTGGGATGACCGCGCGCAAAGCGCGATGATCGAGATACGCGTCACGGCTACGGGCTTTCTGCGGTACATGGTCCGCTCGCTCGTCGGCACGCTGATCGACGTCGGACACGGTCAAAAGGACAGTGATACAATTCAGACAGCGATAATCACCGGGAACCGGGACCTGGCCGGCAAAACGGCGCCGGCGCACGGCCTGACGCTGCTGCGGGTCGATTACGACTAGATGAAATGCTGATCTATCACATCGTCCCGGCCGACAAATGGGCGGCCTTTGACACCGATCTTTATAAGCCGCAAAGCCTTGACACAGAAGGGTTTATACATTGCAGCTTCGTGGAACAGGTTGATGGCGTGATAGCCCGATACTACGCCGATGCCGGCAGGGTCGTTGTCCTCGGCATCGAAACGGACCGGCTAATGTCGCGGGTCGTGAACGAACCTTCAACGGGAAACGACATATATCCGCACATTTACGGTCCGGTCAATAGAGATGCGATAGTGGGCGTGAGTGAACGGGTCATAAGCCGCAGATAACACAGATCACGCAGATCAAGATCACGGATCAGGTGTTTTTTATCTGCGTTATCTGCGTCATCGGCGGTTAAACAGCCGCAGCATGCATCAGAACTTCGTAGGCAAGGTCAAACCGAATTCGGCTGAAGCAAGGCTCCTGGCCGAGATAGACTTAGCGCGCCTGCCGCGTCATATTGCCGTCATAATGGATGGTAACGGGCGCTGGGCAAAGCAAAGAGGCAAGCCGCGCATTTTTGGCCATCGTGCCGGCGCCGATTCTGTCCGGGCGATAGTCGACACATGCGCGCGGCTTGAGATCGATGCTGTCACGCTCTACGCGTTTTCGACCGAGAACTGGAAACGCCCGAAAAGCGAGATCTCGGGCCTGATGTCGATGCTCAAGCGGTTCATCAAAAGCGACCTCAATAACGTCGCCGAGAACAACATCAAATTCCAGACCATAGGTGATATCCATCAGTTGCCTGATGATGTGCAGGCCGAGATCGCGCGTGCCAAAAGGGCGACCGGCGGCAACACCGGGACCATTATGTGTATCGCGCTTAACTACGGCGCGCGCGCAGAGATCGTCCGCGCCGCACAACTTGCCTATCAGGACATTGAACGCCGAAACGACGTGATCGACCACTTAACAGAGGCCGACATCGAACGCAACCTTTACACGTGGAACCTGCCGGAGGTCGATCTGCTGATCCGGACAAGCGGCGAGTTTCGCATCTCAAATTTTCTGTTGTGGCAGCTTGCTTACAGCGAGATCTATGTAACGCCCGTGCTGTTTCCCGATTTCCGTCGAAAGCAGGTCTTTGAAGCGATTCTTGATTATCAAAAGCGCGAGCGACGCTACGGCGCCGTGTCCGCATCCGGGAGTCAGTAGCCCGCGCGTAAAGTAAGGGCCACGCAGCGCAGAAGGCCGTTAGCCGAACATGAAGAACCGCATCCTAACCGCAGCCATCGCTCTGCCGATCCTGATCGCCGCGATAATCGCGCCGCTTTGGTGGCGCGAAGGGGTTTGGGCGTTCGTCGCGATAGCGGCATTTGCACTAGCGGCCGGTTTGTTCGAATTCTATTCGCTCACCAAAAAGCTCGAGCTAAAGGCCGATGCGTCGATCGGTTATCTCGGTGCGGCGGCGCTGTTTGTAGGATTCCTGTTTGATGCGCCGGCCAACGCGCCCGAGCTGCTCATCGCAACGCTCGCCCTATTTGTAATGCTCACGCTCGTCACGCAGGCGTATCGCTTTCAAAAAGACTTTTCCAAAATGTTGACCGGCATCGGCGTGACAATGCTGGGCGTTATCTACATCGCGTTTCTGGGCGGTTTTTTGGTCGCGATAAGGGTGGGTTTTGACCCCGCGTTATCGACGCACCTGCTCGGCTATTTCTTTCTCGTCATCTTTGCTTCCGACATAGGCGCGTACCTGACGGGCCGGCTGGTGGGCAAGCACAAACTCGCGCCGGCGATCTCACCAGGCAAAACAGTCGAAGGCCTGATCGGCGGCCTCCTTTTCGCGGCCGGCGGCGCCTCTCTTGCGACACTTTTATTCTTCCCCGAGCTGCCGTACACGGTATCGATACCAGTCGGCGTAATGCTCGCGCTCCTGGGCGTTTTCGGCGATCTAGCCGAAAGCGCGATGAAACGCGCCGCCGGCGCGAAGGACGCCGCGACCATATTGCCGGGCCATGGCGGTTTTCTCGATCGGTTGGATAGTTTGCTTTTCGGCGCTCCCATCCTGTATTATTTTGCTCGGTTCTACTTTTAGGTGAACGCCATTATTCGGGTAAACGACAACGATAATTGACCGGCGAGAGTGTTGATCATTTGACGCTCCGCCTTTCGTTTGTCGCTCAAACCGAAGGGCGTTTTATTTTTGCCCGCGAAACAAGCGAAAAGAACGAAAGTGGTTGAAGAATGTCTGAGTTGATATATAAGAATGAGAGTTACAAGATCATCGGAGCATGTTTCGAGGTCTATAAACTCAAAGGCATTGGCTTTACCGAGCCGATTTATCAGGAGTGTCTGCAGATCGAATTTGGGCTTCAGGGAATTCCCTTCGTGTCGCAACCCGAACTTCAGATCGAATACAAGGGCACCGTGCTCGCTCACACGTTCAAGCCCGATTTTATTTGTTTTGGGAATATCATCGTAGAACTCAAGGCCCTGGAAAAACTGAATGACATTCATCGCTCGCAGTCACTCAACTATCTGAACGCGACAACCTTTGAGTTAAAACTTTTGGTCAATTTCGGCCATTTTCCTCGTCTTGAATACGAACGACTCGTAAACAGCCGAAACCTCGCCAAAACTCGTCGCGCCGTGGCAAGTGCTTCGTCCGCCGGGATAGACGACAACTCTTTTTAGTGCCTTTCGCGTGTTTCGCGGGCAAATTATTTCTTATGCTGGATGTACTCGGAGATCTTGAAAGAACCCACTCGTGTGGCGAGCTGCGTCTTGAGCACGTCGGTAAGCCGGCGGTGCTTATGGGCTGGGTTGCGCGGAAGCGGGATTTTGGGCCGCTGACGTTTATCGATCTGCGCGATCGCGACGGAATTACGCAGGTAGTGCTCAACGAGGAAAAAACGAGCGCGGCTCATGCTAAGGCAAAGAATCTGCGCGGCGAGTTTGTGATCGCCGTCAAGGGCGAGGTCGTCGAGCGTGAGGGCACGCACAACCCGAAGCTTGCAACGGGCGATATCGAAGTGCACGCGACTGAATTGCTGATATTGAACGACGCGAAAGTGCCTCCCTTCCAGCTTGAGGTGACCGGAAGCCAGGAGCTTGCCGATGAATCGCTTCGGCTGCAATACCGATATCTCGATCTTCGACGGCCCGAGATGCAGCACAACATCCGGATGCGGGCGAAG
Source organism: uncultured Chloracidobacterium sp. (assembly GCA_964608335.1). Classification (GTDB taxonomy): domain Bacteria; phylum Acidobacteriota; class Blastocatellia; order Pyrinomonadales; family Pyrinomonadaceae; genus OLB17. Next base: position 9 of record CAZSOE010000218.1, on the reverse strand, counting down.
GTCGTCGCG
>CAZSOE010000217.1:3469-4632 GCA_964608335.1 uncultured Chloracidobacterium sp. | reverse complement strand
CCAGCAACCCGGACTGTTGTCGATGGGGTTTGTAACTGTGGGTCGTTTGAACGAATAGAAACTACGTAAAGGCCAGGCGGGACATTTTCAAACTTGTATTTTCCATCGCTATCGGTAGTCGTAACAAATCTCAAGGCCACCTGATCTTGTGACGTAAGAGTAACGGTTACATCGGTTAAAGGAACGCCTTTCTCTGAATACGGGGGAGTCGCTTTACCGACATAGCCAGTCACCGTGGCTGAACCTTGTCCGCTTATCGACAAGGAAAACAACATTAAAGAAACGACGAGAATAAAGAACTTCATGTTTGTTCCTCTTCTGCCCACACGCAGAATGGTTCAAAGCCACGGCAAATAAGCGAAGTTCCAGACTGAGTCAATGCACAGTGCACAGTACAGAATGCATAATGAAGAGGATCGTTCCGCCATTGTGCATTTTGCATTGTGCATTCGTCATTGACATCACTGTTGCGTGGGCAGCGCCGGATTTGCACCGGACTTCCTCTGCATCATTTGCCAAATACTTAGCCACGAATAACACGAATATCACGAATGAAGATAGAATCTGATTAACTCAATTCGTGCCATTCGCGTTCATTCGTGGCTAACTCTTCTTCAAAATACGTTCGTCACACGAACGTTACCACTGGCCGGATTCCGATCCAGCATCACTTCAACCCCAAAAACATCACGCACGTTCTCGGCCGTTAAAACCTCGGCCGGCGCGCCCTTGGCGGCGATACGCCCCTGTTTTAGCATCACAACCTCGTCTGCAAACTCAGATGCAAGATTCAGGTCATGCGTTATCACGACCGCCGACGCGCCCTGCTCGCACCGCCGCCGCACAAGACGGAACATCATCGCCTGATGCGCGAGGTCCAGATTCGCCGTCGGCTCGTCAAGCAGCAATATTCGTGCATTTGTGGCTATCGCTCTCGCCAAAACAACCCGCTGCCGCTCACCGCCCGAAAGCTCGTTCATCAATCGCGCCTCAAACTCGCCGAGATCACAATCGACCAAGGCTCGCCGCGCGGTCGCAATATCTTCCTCCGTCTCCCACCCGAAGGCCCCACCATGAACGAACCGACCCGCAAGGACAAACTCAAGCACCGTAACGGGAAACCGCGTCTCATTCTCCTGCGCGACAACCGCGATCTCCCGCGC
>CAZSOE010000217.1:1476-3369 GCA_964608335.1 uncultured Chloracidobacterium sp. | reverse complement strand
GCGCGCGATCGTATCGGCAAACACCACAAAGATCGCGCCTCCGATCGCCGAGAACGGCACGACCATCCGGTTATCACTGCCGACGCTCAATCGAATAAGGTGTGGCACGATCAACCCGACATAACCCACCGACCCACTCGCCGCCACTGCCGCACCGACGACCAAACTCGCCGCGCCAAAAACCAGCAGCCGCACGCGAGAGACCTCGACACCAAAATTCAATGCATCACGCTCGCCGACCATCATCAGATTCAACGCCCTAGCCTGCGACGTCAGAACTATAGTCCCGACGATGACTGCGCCAAAACTCAGATAGACGCCGTTCAAAGTCGCCTGAGAGAGATCGCCCAGCAGCCAAAAGGTAAAGCTGCGCAATTTAGCCGCGTCCAGCAGGACGGTGAGCATCACGATCACCGACGAGAGAAATGTCGTCACGATCACACCCGACAACACCAACCGCTCGACATTCATCCCCGCACGGCTCCGAGCCATTTGATAAACAACGACCGAAGCAAACCCCGCACCCGCAAACGCCAGAACCGGTCGCGCAAATTCCAACTTTTCAAACAACACGAACGCCAGCATCGTCCCCAACGCCGCACCGTTCGAAACGCCGAGCAGATAAGGCTCGGCCAGCGGATTTCGCAGCAACGACTGCAACCCCGCACCCGCGACAGCAAGACTCGCACCCACACAAGCGCCTAGCAGTATCCTCGGAACGCGGATGTCAAAGAGGATCGAGCTCTGCTGCTCGGTCAGTTCAAAGAACGACAGACGTTCAGCCCCAAGCATCGCGGCCAAGCCAAGCGCCCCGATCAAAAGTGCGGCCAATACGACGCCAAATTTTTTCGTACTCGTCAAAACATTTGAAAAGCAGCTAATAGCTATTAGCTAACAGCCACCAGCTGTTCTTTTACTATCCTTACCGCGTGAACGCTTCAGGATGCAGCAGCCGCGCCATCTGCTCCAAGGCATCAACCAGCCTCGGTCCCGGCCGCGACAAAATATCCGCGTTCACCTTATAAACGCGCCCGTTCTTCACAGCCGGCGAATTCTGAAATACCTCATTCGGCTCTTGATTGTCCGGGCTGTCCGAGAGGATGATCACATCTGGGCGGAGCGATAGCGCCGTTTCTTTACTCAACTTTGGATACGCCGTTTCAACCTGTGACGTAACCGACTGGGCCCCGGCTTTGACGAGAACCGCGTTCAGAAACGCCTCCCGTCCGATCGTGAAAAGCGGCTCTTTTGATATCTGAACGAAGACGCGCGCGCGTTCGCCACCACCGACCTTATCCCAGACCGCGCCGACGCGACGCTTGAGGGCAGATACGGCGTCGCCCGCCTGCGCGCCGGTTCCAAGCAGATCGGCAAGTTCGACAAGCCCCTCGAAGACGCCTTCAAGCGAAGTTTGGTTTGTCACATACACCGCGATCCCGTTCTGCTCGAGCGTTCGTGTAAAAGTTTCGAGCTGCGACGCTGTCGAGACGAAAACCACATCCGGTTTCAACGCGACGATCGTCTCCATATTCGGCGTCATCGTGTCGCCGATCTTCGCGATCGATTTTGCTTCCGCCGGGTAATCGCAAAATGTCGTCACGCCGACCAGCCGATCACCGCCGCCCGCGGCAAAGATCATCTCGGTAATACTCGGGGCCGTCGAGACGACACGCGTGATCTTGACCGGCACCCTAACGTTGCGGCCGAGATCATCCGTCACCTCGCGCATTGCGACAGCCGGAGCAGAAACGTTTACCGCCGCGCTCTGACAGCCCGTAAACCCGACCACCATGAGAACAAATAGGACCGACGCTTTTCTCGTCATTTTGCCTTTTTGACTTCTTACTTTTGCCTTTCTGTAATCCAAAACGCCCTGCTCCGCATCGACGCGGA
>CAZSOE010000217.1:0-1466 GCA_964608335.1 uncultured Chloracidobacterium sp. | reverse complement strand
ACAGCCGGAGCCGAAACATTTCCCGCCGCCCTCTGACACCCCGTAAAAGCCACCACAAAGCGAACAAACAGGACCGTCGCTTTTCTCGTCATTTTGCCTTTTGAGTTTTTACTTTTGCCTTTCTGCAATCCAAAACGCCCTGCTCCGCATCGACGCGGAAAACAGGGCGTTTCATAAAACGACTTGTTTGCCCGTGATGCCTGACGCGAACATCCTCACGGCTTTGTGCATCTCAAACAGGTGGTCCGACTCTGACGGTGACGCGATCGTGCGGGATTTTCACCCGGCTTCCCTGTGAAATGCCTTCCTAATATAGCAGACCTTTCCCGAAATGTCTCAGCCACCGAGCGGTCGTCACGGAGCCGACGGTTCGCCGGGCCGATATCGCCGCACCGCCTGCGCGTCGATGTCGGCCTTGGTGAACGCGACCTTCTTCATCTCGCCGCGGGCAAACATTGCGGCCTGATCGGCGTGCCAGGGCGACGCCGGCAAGCTGCTTTCGCCATAGCCAAGTACGGAATACGCTTGCGGAGTTTCGCCAAATTCGACCGCGAGCACCCAGCCATCACCGGCGTTTGCGACAAGCTTGCCGTCATTGGCCCGCGCATACCCGATCACACGAAAGCACCCGAGGTCGTTGCCGCAGCCGCCGACCGGCACGTCGACCGCACCGCGGCGAACGCGATGCACTTCGCCCCAGGTGACGTCGATGCTGCCGTACCGCCGTTTGGTTTCGGCAACGGCCTGCGTAAATGATGCGACCGCCCGCGCAGGGTCGGCCAGACCGCGCGGCGTATTGAGCGGATCGGCAGTACTCCACACGCGCGCGAATCGCCGCTCGTTCGCGTAGATCTGCCGCTCGGGCCGCCTCAGCCCCGAATATGTCGCCCACCATTCCTCGAAGAGCGTCGAGCCGCGGCTCTCGGCCGAAGCCGTATTGTCCCACCGCTCGATCAATTCGATCGCCGACGCGATCTCGCCCGTCGGGTTCGTCGATTTGACCGCGGCGATGAGGTCGGGCTTGACGCGGTCGGCCGTCAGCATTCGGTAACTGTGCTTCAGCCGCCAGATGTCGTCGAGACTGAACTTGTCGTCGCCGCCGATCAACTGCAGCGCGAGCTGACTTCGCAAACTTAGCTCGGGCTCTTCAAAATTGGGATACGCGTTGCGTGTATCGATCGTCCCGCGAACATTCGTATAATGCGGCGAGCTATTCTCGTTATGCACGTACCCGCCTGGCGGATTGAGCACTTGAGGAAGCTCATCGAAAGGCACGTACTTAGACCACATCTCCGAACTGCGTGTTACGTGCGTCGCTACGGTTTCCTCGCCGGGCTTGTGCGGCAGCAGCGGCAGCGTCGCGTTCCACATAAAGAAGATGTTTCCCGCGCGATCTGCGTAAGTAAAGTTCGACGTCGGACGCGCGCGCATCTTCATCGCCTGCTTCCACTCGGCGAGCGAGCGGG
>CAZSOE010000216.1:3683-4634 GCA_964608335.1 uncultured Chloracidobacterium sp. | reverse complement strand
AACAAGGATGCCGAGGCTCCGATCTTCGACATCGCCGATTACGGCATCGTCGGCGATCTGTTCGAGGCGGTCCCGGTCATGATCGACGAGATCAAAAAAGCAAAAGGATAGGAAGGAACCACGAAAATACACGAAAAGACCCCGAAAGAGGAATGCCTCTCGTTCGTGTTTTTCGTGTTATTTAGTGGTTACTCTTCCGCAGCGGCTTGGAGGTCGGCGATGATGATCTTTTTCATCTTGAACATCGCCTGGGCAACGCGGCCGGCTTTTTCGCGGTCCGGATCGGAAAGGTACTTGAGCATCACGGACGGCAGTATCTGCCATGACACGCCGAATTTATCGACGACCCAGCTGCACGGCTGAGGTTCCCCGCCATCGGCCGCGAGTCCATCGTAAAGATGGTCGATCTCGTCCTGCGTTTCCGCCCTCACCACCAACGAAAAACCCTGTTCGAACTTGAACTTCGGTCCCCCGTTGTAGCACATGAACTGCTGTCCGCAGAGCTCCAAGCTTCCACCAATCACCTCGCCGTCCGGGCCCGGCATTGTCGATAGGATGCGCGAATCGGGGAACAATGACGTGTAGAAATCCATGGCCTCGCGCGCCCGGTCATCGAACATCAGGAACGTGGTTATCTTTTGCATTTGCTGTACCTGGTCCTCCTATTTCTTCAGCTTTGCCCTGGCGCTGTCCTGCTTTATCCGGAACTTTACTATACGCTCGATGAGCTTTGTGGGCATCGGGCGGTCGAGAGGGAACTGGACCGAGCCTTTGGCGTACTTGTAAGCTGAGATCGCCCGCTCAAAAGTCTTGATCGCACCGGCCCCCGGATAGAATCCGATGTGCTTCGAATATCCGGCGAAGGAAACGAGGCCTCTGCTGTGCTTGAACGTCGGTATCGCGTAACTGATGGTTTCCTCGGCGTTTGGTGCGGCCGTTTGTATCGTCTCG
>CAZSOE010000216.1:0-3673 GCA_964608335.1 uncultured Chloracidobacterium sp. | reverse complement strand
AGGTGGAAACCATGAGATGTATTCGTCGATGTCCTTTGGCGTCTTCATACCTTTCCTCAGGCTGAGGCCGTGTACGGCTCCTGCAATCTCGCAAAGATCTCGTCGAGTTTCTCGTACCCGTCCTTGACCCCGCGTTCCATTCCCGATTGGATCATTCCGTCGCGGTCCGCAACCGAAAAGAACACCGATTGGTGCGTAATTCGTGATCGGCCTCCGGCAAGCTCCTCGAAGGTCGTTTTGCCCATTATGACGTGGCCGCGTTCGGGCAATCCGTCGAATTCAAACGTGCCGATAATGCGCTCGGGGGCCTGCACCTCGTGATTCACCCCAAAGAACGCGTATTTGTGCCCGTCGCGCTCGTGGGTGAATTTGTACGAGCCGCCTTCGCGGCAATCCCAGTGCTCGATGGTCATCTTCATTCCTTGCGGCCCGACCCATTGCTGGTAAAGCGCGGGGTCCGTATGGGCCTTGAAGACAAGTTCGCGCGGGGCATCAAACTCGCGGGTTATGAATAGCTCTTGTTTGCCTGGTTCGGCAGTAACTGTGGTTTTGTTTGACATTTTTCTTCCTCCATCTATCTGGTTCGATCTCATTCGCTCTTGTCGAATGGCAGCATCGGTTCCTCGTCCCTTTCGGCGATCGTTTTCAGCAGATCATCGAGGCGCTTGTATTCATCCTCCTTGATCGCGGCAAACCGCCTGACCCATTTTTCAAGTTCCTTCATAGGTTCCGGATTCACGTAGTAGATCCGCTGCTGGGCACGTTTTTCGACCTTTACCAGCCTCGCTTCGCGGAGCACTTTCAGATGCTGCGAGACCGCCGGCGGGCTGGAGTGGAAATGCTTGTAAATGTCTGAGGCGGCAAGGCTTCCGCGTCGCGCCAGCATCTCGAGGATGGTCCGGCGGGTCGGTTCGGCCAAGGCTGTAAACGTGTCCATAGTCCAGGATAATATAGTATCGACTTAATTAAGTCAAGACAAAAATAAAAGATCAAAAGAAAACCGGGCTGCCTGGGCCCGGTTCGCTTCTAAGCAGGACTAGACTGAGGCGGCTATTGCCTCATCGAAGATCTCGAGGGCGACATCGACGTGTTCTTTCGCGAGGATAAGCGGCGGCGACCAGCGGATCGAATTTGACCCACACCCGAGCAGGATCAGACCGCGCTCATAGCACCCATACTCGATACGATCGCGGAGCTCGGGGGCCGGCCTTAGCGACCGTTTGTCGGTCACAAACTCGACGCCGAGCATCATCCCAAGACCGCGAACGTCACCGATGCACTCGTGTTTGTGCTTTAGACGGTTGAGGCCGGCTTCAAGGTAGGCTCCGACATCGCGGGAGTTCTGGACGAGCCCGCCTTCGAGCAGCTCTATGGTTTTGAGAGCGGCCGCGAGGGCGACGGGATTGCCGCCGAAGGTCGAGGCGTGTGCTCCCTTATGCCAGTTCATTATGTCCGACCGGGCAGTACACGCGCCGATCGGCATTCCGGACCCGAGTCCCTTCGCGGTACAGACGATGTCGGCTTTGATGCCATCGTAATGGTCGAGCGCGAACATCTTGCCGGTCCGGCCCATTCCGGACTGGACCTCGTCAACGATGAACAGGATGCCGTTCTCGTCGCAGATCCGGCGAATCTCCCTGACGAAAGCGTTCGGGGCCGGCACGTAGCCGCCCTCGCCCTGCACAACCTCGAGGACGATGCCGGCGACCTCCTCGGGCGGCGTCGTCGTCTTGAAGAGGCGGTTCTCTATCCAGTTGATGACGTCGCGGCTGATCGTCTCTTCGTCGGTCGGCAGGTCGTTGGCGAAGTGCCTGAATCTATTGGGGTAAGGCACGTGAACAACGTCCAGAGCCTGACGCATGAAGCCGAGGCGTTGAGCCTTCCTGGAACTCGTCAGCGAAAGTGCTCCGAGCGTCCGCCCGTGGAAAGAGCCGTAGAATGAGATGAACTTTTGCCGGCGGGTGTGATACATCGCCAGTTTGAGGGCCGTCTCGATCGCTTCGGCGCCGCTGTTGGCAAAGTGTGTGCGGCATTCACCGTCGATCGGCACGATCTCGCTGAGTTTCCTGCCCAGTTCGGGCATATGGCGGTAATAGAAGTCAGTTCCGCAGAAATGGATGAACTCCTTTGCCTGTTTCGTTATCGTGGCGACGATCTCAGGGTGGCTGTGGCCGGTGGCGCAAACGGCGACGCCGGCGCAGCAATCGAGGAACGTATTGCCGTCGGCGTCTTCGACCCACACACCGTGCGCGCGCTCGACGACGAGCTTGTAGTCGGGACGTGGGTAGGCCGGGGTGACGTACCTTGTATCGGCCTCGATTATCTCGCGAGAACGCGGTCCCGGAAGCTCGGTCTTGATGTTGGGACGCTGCAATTCTGTGGTTGGTACCATGATCTTTCTCCTGTCAAGAGTGCGCGACAAATCGCGTCTAAAATGCCAAAGAAAACGAGCCACACGGCCCGCACTCAAAACGAAGAAGGAAGATTAGTCGCCGGCGAAGAGGTTCGCCCGTTGCGTGATGGGACGAAGCATTGAGATACAGCGCGGGGTCATAACGCTTATTACCGTCAATATATCAGAAACGGGCCTCGCGTTTCAAAAAAATGTCGCTGCGTGAAAGAATTGGAGAATGCCGGACGACCCAAAATTCACTAACAGGCTGATCGATGAAACGTCGCCCTATCTACTTCAGCACGCCCACAACCCGGTCGATTGGTATCCGTGGGGCGACGAGGCGTTCGCAAAAGCCGCGAGCGAGGATAAGCCGGTCCTCGTGAGCATCGGCTATTCAGCGTGTCACTGGTGTCACGTGATGGAGCACGAATCGTTCGAGGACGAGGAAACGGCGAGGATCCAGAACGAGCATTTTGTGAACATCAAGGTCGATATGGAGGAGCGTCCCGACGTCGACCAGATCTATATGACGTTCGTCCAGTTGACGACCGGCCGCGGCGGCTGGCCGATGAACGTGTTTCTGACCCCCGACAAGCGCCCCTTTTTCGGCGGCACATATTTTCCGCCGAACCCGCGATACGGGATGCCGTCCTGGCGCCAGATCCTCGTGAGCATTGCCGAAGCGCATCGCGAACGCCGCGACGAACTTGAGCTTTCCGCGACTCAGATCGTTGGCGAACTCCAGCGAACGACGCTGGCCGAACCTGCAGGCGGCCTCTCGGGCGAAATGCTCGAGGCGGCGTTCGCGGCGTTCACTCGGACGTTCGACGCTGCGAATGGCGGGTTTGGCGGTGCGCCAAAATTTCCGCCCGCGATGGCGCTCGAATTCCTGCTCCGATATCACTACCGCACCGGCGACGAAACGGCATTCGAGATAGTGACCCACACCCTCGACAAGATGGCGCGCGGCGGGATCTACGACCAGCTCGGCGGCGGATTTCACCGGTACGCGGTCGATGCGATCTGGCTGGTCCCGCATTTCGAGAAGATGCTTTACGACAATGCCCAGCTCGTCCGCATTTACCTGCATGCATACCAGGTCTGTCAGAACCGCGTGCAGGAGCGGGCGGCCAGCTCAACGGATGATGAGGCTCGCGCGGCTTTCTACAAACGCATCGCTGTCGAGACGCTGGAATATGTGCGTCGCGAGATGCTCGACGGATCAGGCGGGTTTTATTCATCGCAGGACGCGGACAGCGAAGGTGAGGAAGGGAAGTT
>CAZSOE010000215.1:0-4652 GCA_964608335.1 uncultured Chloracidobacterium sp. | reverse complement strand
AGATGGTCGCGAAGCTCGATCGACCGCTGGTCAAGCACGTTCTCGGGCAGGCACGGCAGGATGCCCGCGATGATCCGCCGGTAGCCTTCGCCGCCAGACGCGACGGTCAGGGTCAGGCCCTTGCCGCGAAACGCCGTGCGATAGCGATAGTGAACGCTCGAACCGCGCTTTATGGCGCGGACCGACCATGTCTCGACCTGCTCGATGTCGGCGATCTTAAGGCTGCGACGCGACTTGTTGACGCGAGCCCAGAGAACGGGCAGCACGCCCGTGCGCGTCAGACGTCGTCCGTTGAAGTCGATCCTGTCGGTGAGCGCGAGAAGCGGAAGAATGACCCATGCCGACACTATCAGACCGATGCCGGCCGACTGCATCTCGAGATAAAGCAGCAGCCCGCCGAAAAAAGTGGCAAGAAACACCGCCGTGAAATAACTGTGCGGTGAAACACGGACCGAACACGACGAAACCCTCGCACGCGTCGAGCCGTGTCGAGGGTTGTCGGGAGTTTCGATCTGTTCCGGCGTCCTCACAAGAGATCTCCGATGAGAGTAAAGACGGAATCCGGCCGGTTATCGGCGGAAATGCTACAGGGTGATCACGCGGCCGCCGCCGGTGGTCGTCTGCTGCGTTCCCGGCTCGCCCATCAACTGCGCCGCGCGCGACGGGTCGAGCTCCTTGACCTTGTCGCGGGCGCTCGTCGCCGTCTCGGTCATCCGGATCGGCTTGCCGTCCAGGTCCTTGGCATTGGTCGCCGCCATCGCGATCATGAAATAGAGATCGACAGCCTGACTCTGCTTGCCGAGCTTCTCGTAAGCGCCGGCGAGCGCGAAATTGATACTGTCCTTCGCCACCACCGAGTCGTCCATTGACGCGAGCTGTTCGTAGAGCGTTGCGGCATCCTGAAACCGGCCGTCGGCAAAACGCGTCTGTGCGAGGGCGAACATCGCGAGCTTACCGACCTCGGTATCGGGCGAGGACAACCCTTCGAGCTCCTGTATGCCGGCCGGCCGGTCGACCGTCAGCCGGTTGACGGCGATCAGGAACCGTGCCTTATTGCCCACCGCGCCTCCGTGGTTGTCGACGATCGCCTGAAACTCAGCGATCGCAGCCTCGGCGCGCTCCTTTTCGGTCTTGAAGGTCTTCTCGGTCGAGCCGGCCATCGGGCCAGTCTCAGAGATCCTTGCCTGCGATGTCTCGATCGCCTTGCCGAGCGCGGTCTGGGCCTCCGCATTTGCCTTTCGCGTACGGTCCACAAAGACCCACACGATAAGGCCGATCACGATGACCGCGGCGACGGCATAAAGGACCTTGCGGCCTTTGCCTTCCAGTTTCTCGCCAACCGCCTCGATATGCGGCATTACCCGCTGCTGAAACGGGTCAACATAGGCCTTTTTCTCTTGCGGCGCGGCCGCGGCGGCCTGCAATTGCTCGAATCGTCGTTTCTTACGTGCCATGTATTAAAAAGTGCAAATCAGTTTGCGGTCGAACGTTATAATAACGACGAAGTGACCGCTTTTTCCAAAACAGTAAATTTATCAATAAAAAGCGGTCGAGGGCAAATACAATGGCAAAATCCGGCAGGCCGGGCGCCATCAAAATGAATTGGGAACAAAAAGGGGCGAGCGGTGTCTAATTAAATGAGCCCGCGTAGGGTTGCGGGCCATTATTGACAGCTTCTTCGCCTGGTGGAGAGCGGAACGCGGTCGATGATCTTGAGCGAGTCAGTGACAATTGGCGAAGAGGCCTCGGCGCGCTCCACCCGCGACCAGGTCCTGGGCTTCGCTGATGCGGCTGACGACGCCTTGTTCCTTGAAAAGCTTAGGGCCGGCGATGCCAATGCCTTTGAAACATTGGTCGGCGCGTATTCCGACGACGTTTATCGGGTGCTCTGCAGGATCACCGAGAACCAGGACGAGGCAGCCGACCTCACGCAGGACACCTTTTTGAGGGCATTTCGCTCGATCGCGACGTTCCGCGGTGAATGCAGGCTGAAAACATGGCTGGTCCGGATCGCGATCAACGAATCAAGGAACCGGTTCCGTTGGTGGCGACGGCGCCGACGCGAGGTCACCTTGTCGCTGGACGCCCCGACACCGGGCTCGGAAAGACCGATCGCCGAACGTCTGGCCGACGGATCGGCGAGCCCGGAGACCAGGACGCTCGCACGCGAACGCGAATATGCACTCGAAGCGGCGCTGCTCGAATTGCCTGAGAAGTTTCGCCAGGCGGTGATCCTATGCGACGTCGAGGGCCTGAGCTATGAGGAAGCAGCGGTAGCACTCGGCCTGCGACTGGGAACTTTGAAATCGCGGATCTCGAGGGGCCGTGACGAACTCCGACGCCGCCTGAGCGGCTTTTGATAATTGAATGAATGGCTGACTCACCCCGGTCTCGATCGAACGACTAGAAAATCGGTGCCAAACGATAGGTCAAGAGAACGAAAACCAGGAAGGCAGTCGCGAGAGGCGAACGGACGATTATTTGAATCGACCAGCAACACCGATGAGATAACGTTCGTGAGTCATCTTCAGGCGAGGTTCCGGGTAACGTTGTTCCCGCAAGGGAACAGCCGGGGTAAGTGAGCCATTCATTCGAGAAGTGGTGATGAGATGAACTGTTTGGATATACAACCCGATCTCTCATTTTTTGCGGATGGCTCGTTGGACGATGCGCGTTCCGAACAGGTCCGCAGGCATCTTGACGTCTGCCCCGTATGCCGACAGATAGAGGCGGAGGTTCGCGGCGTTCGATTCAGCCTCGGAAACCTCCAGCGTAGCGAGGCCCCGCGCATCCTAAAGACATCGATCATGTCAGCTATCGATCAGCGGCGATACCGGGAAAGGGAGCGTCCCTTTTCCTCGCTCGCCGAACTGGTCGACCGGATCCGGTTCGGCTTCGCGCCGTTCGGCATTGGCACCGCAATGTCACTTCTTATCGGGTTTGCTTTCCTGGCAAGTATGTTTACTCGAATGGGCACGCCGCCGCCGGCACCATACGGAATTGACAACGACCTCGTCGCGAGCAACGCGAGAACGGGGCGCGGCGACATTTCACCGGCGGATTACGCCCGTTCCAGGCTTGGCATCGCGAGCGAATCGCCGAGCGTTAACCCGAACGGAGCGCTCGTACGAATGACGCAGTCGTTGATGCGTGGCGGGCTGCGCGACGATGAAGTAGTTGTCGTGGCCGACGTCTTCAGTGACGGCGTGGCACAGATCGCCGAGGTCGTCGAACCCTCGCGGAACCGCCGCGCTGTCGTCGAGCTCGAGAAAGCTCTCGCATCCGATCCTTCTCTGGCTCCGTTCGTGCCGACGACGCTCGAAAGCCGGCCCGACAGCGTTCGGGTCGTGCTGAAGTTTCAGAGCGTGAATGTTAATACAGGAAGCAGGCGGAGCGGTCGCCACCGCCTCTGAAGTTACATCTTATCGATCTCGGTTTTGAGAGCTTGGGCGAGCCGGGTATCCAGAGCGAGCAGTTGACTGTATTGCTCCTGGGCGCCGGGCTTGTTGTTCTTTCGTGTATAGACAATGCCAAGGTTATATCGGGCCTTCGCAAACTTGGGCGCAAGTTCAAGGCATTTCAAGAAGGCCTCGACGGCCTTGTCCCGCTGATTGTCGGCAAAATACGCATTTCCAAGCAGATACCATACATCCGAAGCCTGCGGAGACTTTTGGACCTGCTCAAGCAGCCCCTTGACCGCAAGTCCGTAATAGCGGGTCGCCTCGGTGGTCTTGCCCGTTAGGTTTAAGGCCCGGCCAAGATAGAAATAGGTTTCGCCGTCGCCCGGCTGCAGGCGCAGGGCGTTATTGCAAGTCGTGATCGCGAGATCGTATTGACGAGTCTCGTTATAAGCGCGGCATAGATTGGTATAGCCGGTATGCTGATTTGGCAGCAGCATGATCGCCGATCTTCCCGCCGCCACCGCGTCCTCGGGCCTGTCGGCCAGGCTGTAATACCAGCTCAGGTCCGTATAAAATCCGCCATCGCTCGGAAACGCGAGCAGGCCCTTCTTCGAAATATCGATCGCGTCGGAAAATCGGTTCTCATTGCGAAACACATCGGCGAGATCGCGGTAGGCCTGATACAGGTCAGGTTTTGAAGCGACTGCCTTTTGAAGGGCGTCTATCGCCCCGGCCGCATTCTGCTGTCGTCGGTGCGCGTCGCCGAGTAGGTAATAGGCATCGCCGGGGAATCGAGTTCCCTTCGCCAACGCACCTTCGGCCGCCGCCTGCTGTGCCTTCACGTCCTTCAGGGCGGCGTGAACTCGCGCAAGGTTATAGAGGATATCGGCATCGTTCGGCGCGGCCTGCTCGGCATTCTTGAGAGCAACGAGCGCCTCCGGATATGCACGCCGGGCTAGTTGCACCTCGCCGAGGCCTTTCAGAAACTGGAGGTCTTTGGGCGCGTAGACCAGTCCTCGTTTTATCTCGTCCAGAGCGGCGTCGTAGTACTTCGTCTCGTAATAAATAAAACCCCGGAGTCGATGGACCTCGAGCGCTTTAAAACCCTGGCTGAGGGCTATCGTCAGTTCGTTCAAGGCCTCCTTGACTGCCTGTTGGTTGGCGGTGCGCTGCGCATCTATCTGCGTCGTCAGGTTCGAAAGACGGATCGAGTTCGCTTCGTTTCGGCGCTGCGTTTCGAGGTCACGGACA
>CAZSOE010000214.1:0-4655 GCA_964608335.1 uncultured Chloracidobacterium sp. | reverse complement strand
GGATACCGCAAGCGGTCGGCGCCGCCGCCGCCGGTCATCAGATCGTCGCCGGCCAAAAGGTCGGCAAATTCGTCGGCAAGCGCGTGGTTCGAACGCAAATAGGCGAGCTTCTCGAGCTCTTTCGACCGGGTATCGCAGCCTTTCGGTCTGTCGGACGCAGCGATGCAAAGCTCGCGATGACCGATCTCTCGGTTTACACTCTCTATAGCGATAAGCAGTTGCTGCTCGACGTAGTCTGAGACCTCATCGCCGATATCCGCGAGCGGCACGTGCGGCAGGTTGTATTGGTCGGTCTCGAATGCCGGTGCCGCGACCGGCCCGAACGCGACCAGCATCGCGAGAAGAAATGAAATAATTGATGGACCCTTCATGGTTTGAACGCTGCCGGTTGCAGTAAACTATGATGTTATTTGACTTCAAAACGTGGTTTCGAACGCCCCGCAAACTATGAAAAGATGTCTGTTCGTTCTCGTCGCCCTCGTCGCTCTCTGTGCCGTCGGCAAAGGCCAGGTAACCGTTGCATCCATAGATACTTATGCAAAGGAGGTCGATCGGCACGTAAAGCGTTCCGCCAAGATCGTCTTTGCCGACGTTTCGGACTACGAGGGCGGAAAGCGGGCCCAATGGCGAAGGTTCGCGTCCGAAAAGGAGTTGGAGGCTCACCGCGAGAATAGCGAAACGTATTCGATCGCTTTTACCTGGTCGCGCGGCGGCAAGCTCGTGGCGGCGAATTTCACTCTTTTCAGCCCGTCGGGCGACTGGACGAAATATGTCAATCATTATTTCCGGCCCAACGGCACGCTTGCCAAGGTCGAAGTTGACTATCGTACGTTTCACGGCGATTTCATCGTTGAGCGAAACATCTATTACGGCGCGACCGGCAAGCCATTGAAGACAACGACCGCATATAAAGACTTGCAGAGCGGCAAGCCCAAAAAGCCGGAAGCAGGATATCTCGGCGATAATTCCGAATTGCTCGCGGGCGATATATACAAGACCGTCCGAAGGCTGCCTTTCGCGCGGCTCCTAAAACTCTGATGCATTACCACCTGATCGGAATTTGCGGCACGGCGATGGCGTCTCTTGCCGGAATGCTTCAGGCCCGGGGGCACATGGTCACGGGTTCGGACCAGAACGTTTATCCGCCGATGTCGACACAGCTCGCGGAGCTCGGCATTGAGATAATTGAGGGCTACAAGGCGGAGAATACCGAGGTCGCGCGTGATGTCACGGTCGTTGGCAATACGATAATGCGCGGCAATCCGGAGCTTGAGGAGGTGCTGAACCGGAAGCTCGTTTACCGATCGCAGGCTGAGATCGTTCGCGAGGAATTTATCCGCGACCGGCGTTCGCTTGTCGTCGCGGGCACGCACGGCAAAACGACAACGACGAGCATCGCGACCTGGGTTTGCGAGGTCGGCGGGCTGAACCCATCGTTTCTTGTCGGTGGCGTGGTGCAGAACTTTGGGTCGAGCTTTCGCGTTATCGACAGCGATCATTTTGTCATCGAAGGCGATGAGTATGATTCGGCATTTTTCGACAAGCGGCCGAAGTTCATGTCCTATCTGCCCGAGATCGCCATCATCGGCAATATCGAGTTCGATCATGCTGACATTTACAAGGACCTCGACGCGATCAAGTGGCAGTTCTCACGTTTGATGAACCTCGTACCCGGAAACGGCCGGCTCATCTGCGGCGTCGATTCACCCGAAGTTATTGATGTGCTGGACTCGATGAAGGGCAAGCTGTTTACGACCGTCGAAACGTTCGGACTGGCCGATTGCGCGAAATGGCAGGCACGTGATATCGAGTTTGCGGGCGACAAGACGCGGTTCAAAGTCTTGTGTGACGGCAAAGAGCGGGGCGAATTTGAGACACACCTTCTTGGCGAGTTCAACGTCCGCAACTGCCTCGCCGTTATCATCGCCGCCGATGCGTGGGGCATCTCGCGAGATAAGATCCAGGAGGCGTTCGATACGTTTCAATCAGTAAAACGCCGAATGGAAATTCGTGGTATTGAGCGCGGCGTCACGGTGATCGACGACTTCGCGCACCATCCGACTGCCGTCGATGAAACATTAAAAGCGCTCAGACAACGGTTTCCTGATAACCGCCTGATCGCCGTCTTCGAACCACGTTCGCGCTCCTCGCGCCTCTCGGTATTTGAAGACAGGTACAAACAGGCCTTTGGTCACGCCGATATCGTGATCATCGCCGGTGTATTCAACCCCGAGGACGCCAAACGCTTTGGCAATGAATTGCTCGACGTCAACAAACTTGTCTCAGACATTGCCGCGAGCGGCAAGACCGCGGCGACATTTGTCGACGCCGACGCGATCGTCGCTCACCTCACACCCGAAATGAAAGAAGGCGACGTGGTTGCCGTGATGTCGAACGGCGGTTTCGGCGGGATCCACGAAAAACTGCTGGCAATGCTTCAGAAGGGTAAGGCCGATGCCGTTTGATCAACCTTGCCGTTGAAGTTTGCGAGATTCACGACAATGTCGTCTATTAAGGCCGTGCGCTGGACGGGCGCCGGAACACCGTTCACCACGATCGACACAACAAGCTGCTCGCCGGCCGCCGTCGTCACGTAGCCGGACAAAGCCGACACCTGATCGATCGTTCCGGTCTTGCCGCGAATGTTACCGGCCGCCGCGGTCCCGAGGAACCGCCGGGCCAGCGTCCCATCCACACCGCCGATCGTCAGGCTGTCGCGCCAGGCCTGAGCATTGCGGCTCTGCTTCGCCATGTACGTGTAGAGCGTAACGACCGCGTTCGGAGTGATCAGGTTATGTCGCGACAAGCCGCTCCCGTCATAAGGCACGATTCCGTCCGCTGGGATCCCGATCGACGTGAGGAAACCCCTGAGAACGTTCAAACCTAGCTGTGCACTGTCCGAGTTCGGATCCGCTTGCCGCCCGAACTGCTCGCCGAGTATCCAGAGTATCGTCTCCGTGTACATATTCTGGCTCGGCTTCATCGTCTTTGCGGCGATCTCGCGCAGCGGTGGCGACTCGAGCTTTGCGATCTCCACCTCGGCCGGATCGGGTTTTGCATTCTGAGACGCGAGCTTCGCGATACCGCTCACAACAACGCCTTTTGCCTCGAGCCGTTGCTTGAGGAGAGCGACAAACAGTTCCGCAGGCTTGGTTCTCGTGATCGAGCTGCGCCATCCTGCATCCCCTACAGGCATCGTCCCCGAAACCTCGAGAACGTTGCGGTCGATGCGCTTGTTTACCGCAAAGCCCCGGCGTGTCGTTGCCGGCGAGGTCGTGCACAGATTGATGACCTGAAGCAGCACATTCGATGGCGAGACCGTAACTGTGCACGCAGAGCCCGCCGTCCCGGGCAGCACCGCGACGTCGACCGCATTATCGTTGACCGGCAGGGCTGATATCTCGGCTCCGTAGTACCATTGCAAGTCGTCCCATTCCCATGTTGCGGGGATCGCGAAGCCCTTAAAATAACTTTCGTCGCCGACGATGTTGCCGTCGATCCGCCTTACTCCCGCCGCCGTGATCCGCTCGACGAGGCGATCGATCCCCTTGAAATAGGTTTCCGGATCCGACGCCGATGTACCGAAGAAAGCGGTCGAGATCGAAACGTCGCCGCGTCCGAATACACGAAGGTCTCCTTTCACCGCGCCGTTCGCGTCGGGCGGCGATGTCGAATACACACTTGTTACGATTCGGAAGTCGGCCCCGAGTTTTTCGAGGGCCGCGGCGACGGTGAAATTCTTCTGGTTCGACGCCGGCATGAAGTACTTGTCCGAATCGTTCTCGAAGAGGACCTTACCCGACTCGAGCGACGCTATCTTGATCCCTATGCGTCCGCGGCGGACTTCCGGGGCAAAGAGCCGCTGACGAATGAGAGACTGAAGCTCCTCGACGGTCTGGATGCGTCTCGGGGTTGGGGCCGGAGTCGGGCTCGGGCTCGCTACCGGTGTCGGCGTCGGCGTCGGCGTGGTCGCTGCGACCTCGCGGGCACGCGTTACGTTTTGGGCGCCGGCCGCGATGCCGATGGAAAGCCACAGCAACGCTGAGGTCCCTGTCGAAACCAGGAGCACATGCAGGCGATCGGTCTTAATTCTCATCATGTGTTTTACGCAGCGTAACCGTTGACGTTGCACTTCTGATAACAAAAGCGGGGAGGCAACTCCCCGCCGTGCAAAAGTATTTTCGACTGTTCAGACGATCATTTGCATTTCGAATAGCCGCAGTCCCGGCACGAGTCGCAGCCCGATGCATACTCAAGCTGCCCTCCACATTCGGGACAACTCCGCGCCACCGATGTGGGTCCACCGCCGAACGTTTCTACGGCCGCGGTTTTGCCCGCGGCTCGAAGCGATTCGGGAGCACCGCGCAGGCGACGATCGATCAGGAGCAAACATTCCGCCACGGCCTGTTCCGGCGAGGTCAGAAGCCGCTCATTGAACCAGACCGCATGCGTCCCGGTCACCTTATTGAGGCTGTGGGCCACCTCCTGGACGCCAAAACCGCCACGAAGCATCTTCGACGCAAGAAGGCCAACGCCGGCGCTAATCGGACCCGCAACAAAGACTTCCAGGATCCGGTGGCCATCGTGATTGACGGTTACATACAGATTCTGGCCGTCGAACGGGATCCGCCATGTCGATCCCTGTAACTCACGAG
>CAZSOE010000213.1:498-4675 GCA_964608335.1 uncultured Chloracidobacterium sp. | reverse complement strand
AGCTGCTTTTTCTGCAGGACGACCAGCTCGACTACGTGTATTTTCCCGAGACGGCCGTCATCTCGGAGCTGCGCACCCTCGAAGACGGGCGCACGATCGAGGTGGCACTTGAGGGCAACGAGAGCGCCGTCGGCCTGCCGGCGATGCTCTTTGGATCGCCGGTCGCGAACTGCACGCAGGTCGCCCAGGGCGGTTCGGCTGTCAGGATCGAAAGCTCGGTGCTAGAGCGCCTTTCGCGCCACGATCCTGAGCTGATAACCCTGTTTGCGCCGCATGTCGACCGCTATGTTCGTCAGATCTCGCAGCGATCGATATGCAATGTATACCATTCGGTTCGAGAGCGGCTGTGTACGTGGCTCCTGATGGTCGAAGAGCTCAGCGGCCGTAAGACCCTGAAATTAACGCACGAGCAGATCGCCCGCGCGCTCGGCGTATATCGCCCGAGCATCACCTGCGTTGCGCTCGAACTCAAGAAGGAGAAACTGATCAACTATTCGCGCGGCGGCGTGTCGATACGTGACCGCAGCGGCGTCGAATCTCAGGCCTGCGGCTGTTACTTCGAACTGTCCGCCGCCTGACCAAAACGGTCTTCAACAGGGCTTCGACAGCCCGTCAAGAAAAGGGACCCAGCAAACGCGGCCAAATCTTACCTGGGAAACGAATGTCGCAAGGGTCCCTTTCCTCACTTTAGGTCCTCCGATTCCAATTCCGAAGCGTCTCCCTCGATCAGCCGAGCGATTTCTCTGACGACCTTCTTTGCATCCGTCGGTTCCTTGAGCGCCCTCAGCGAATCGTCATCGACCGGGACGCCGACCTTCGTCGCGATCGCGGCAAGCAGCTCTATCATCTTCGTGTTTTCCTTTTCGGCGAGCAGATTGATCTGAAGGTCGAGTTGATTGCGGCGTTCGGTCATCCTCGTTTCCTGGTTCTGCGCAATGAGGATGAATGTCGAGAGAAAGATGGCCTCCAGCGAAACCACAAGCGTCAGAAACGTGAACGGGAACGGATCGAATCGGAGGCCAAGAACCGAATTGAGCAGTATCCACGTTCCGAACCACGCAATGTGGATCCAGACAAAGGTAATCGAACCGCAGAAACGCGCGATAACCTCTGAGATCCGCTCTCCGATGGTGCGATTCCGCCGCTGGACCTTTTCGATGCGCGCAATCTCGACGATATTGCTCCGCACCTCGTCGTCGATCGATCGGGCGTGGCCCGATGTTTTCTTTCGTTCTCCCATACTCGGCCATCGTAGGCCAAGGTCATGTTTTTGTGAAGCCGCGTGCGATGCTCATTGACCTGCGGACATCCGCCTCGACCGTGCGCTTCATCAAATCGAGCGCCTGAGTATGCCATGTTTCCCTGACCGCCGCGCAGCAATCGGCCGGAACCGCGACGCCAAAGCCCCGCATATATGCGTCGTTCGCCGTAAATAGCACGCAGATGTCTGTTGTAACGCCGGTTATGACGAGGTTGGTGATCTTCAGCGCGTCGAGAAGAACGCCGAGCGGCGTCTCATAAAATCCTGACCTGTCTGGCTTCAAAACATAGTAATCGCGCTCGGTTGGCCGCAGGATATCCACCATTTCGCGCCCGGCCTCCGAGGACCTCTCCACGCTTTCGATGGTCGTCGCAAAACTGTCGTGCCACTTGTTGAAATTATCGTTCACGTAGATCGCCGGAACGCCGCCGGTTTCGAGCCGTTTCTTCAGCACAGCTATCTTTTTCGCCGCCGGGAGAGTGTTCCTATACAGCCGCCGGCCATCGGGAAAGGCGAAATCGCTGATCATATCAACGATCAGCAGAGCCGGCCTGCGCTCCCCATCCACTTTTCGATCCTTTCTCACAAGGCTGTAGCTTAACCCCCAAGATCATTGCGTTTTGTTTTCTGGAAGACAGAGGGTGTACCGGGACCGCCCAACGGACTCAGACGAGCGGGCGATCGGAACGCCGGCTCGTCTGAGTGTGTAAACGGCTGTAGAGCATCCGTTTCGGTCTGTCAGGCCATTTCTGCCCGCGCCTTTTCGGCCCGTGCGGCCCCGATCGCTGTCTTAACGTCCTTTTCTTCTTCAGGCGGCGGCAGGACGGCGGGCAGCCCGAGCGATTCGATCCACAGCTCGCGGGCCCAGCCCTTTGTGTGATAAAGGTGCTCGTCCTCTTCTTCCTCAAACTCTTCCGTCACTTTCTTGAGCAGTTTGGCTGTGTCGCCTGATTCGCCCTTGGCGAGTTCCTCAATCAGGTGCCAGTTCAGGTGGTCCTTGGTCTCGGCGAGGACGACGCATTCGGCCGCAACGAGCTCGGCAGCCTCGGGCGGTCCGCTTGCAAGCGCCATCTCCATCGCCTCGACCAGAGATTCCCCGATATGCCGGACGACCCCGCGGCCCGGCGTTTGTTCGGACGGGTCCATGCCAAGTTCGTTGAGGGTCGCCGTCACGATCTCAACATGGTTTCTGGTCTGGTCGAGATATTCTTCCCACTCCCTTTTCAGGTCCTCGTTGACCGCGCATCGCAGCGCCGTCTCATACACCTGAACGCCGCCAAGCTCGGTCTCGAGCCATTGGACAAACAACTCTTTGTGCTCTTTCTTCATAAAACCTCCGTGCAAGAGAATACTGCCGCTACACGGTTCACAAGAAAGTAGCCCGCCATACAAACGCCGCTGATTTTTCGCCGGAACGCGGACGCCCCCGTCCGCCCTGGAGTCGCGGACGTCTTCGTCCGCTCGTCCTTTCCTCCACGCCCCACCCGTGCCGTTCGCGCGCCAGCTCTTTGACTCCGTCAAAACGGCGGAAGTGGCTGCTGAAGGACTAAACGACTTTGGCGGATCAGCGGCCGGCTTAGCGGGCGAGACAAAAAAATTCCGCACCCTGAGGGTGCGGAATCTCTTTCCCCTTGACGAACACTGTCGTTCAGAACCCGGAGCCATGATCGGGTTTATGAACAGCTTTGGTATCCTCTTCGTCCATTCCCGATCCGGTCGCGCCGGTCGAGCCGCCGCCGGTCGAACCGGTCTGTCCGGTACTCGAACCGCTCGTTCCGCCGGTCTGGCCCATGCCGCCGGTACCGGTGCTTCCACCAAAGCCGCCGCCCGATTGGCCGCCTCGCTGACCCTGCTGGCCCTGACCTTGCCGGCCGCCGTGTCCGCCTTGTCCGGCCGCGGCCGACTGA
The DNA here is from genome assembly GCA_964608335.1 of uncultured Chloracidobacterium sp. Classification (GTDB taxonomy): domain Bacteria; phylum Acidobacteriota; class Blastocatellia; order Pyrinomonadales; family Pyrinomonadaceae; genus OLB17. The sequence goes on along the minus strand of CAZSOE010000213.1, from coordinate 1,507 downwards.
CTCTGCTGATCGCGCTGCGGATCATTGCCCGTCTGTGTGTTCTTATTATCCTGTGCCATTTTCTTTGTTACCTCCGTTTTGTTTTATTCGAACCGCGGGAGCGAACGGCGGTCAATAAATGCGGTCATCAGAATGTAACCCACCGTCTCTCTGCTTAGCTTTGATGGTGCCATTCGTTGCGGGACTGGTCGGTATTCGGGGATACCAAACGCGGCATCGACGTCAGTTCATCTTTTCCCTTGCCGCTTTCGGACGACGGCCAAGGAGTTTTCTGACCGCGTCGAGCGTTGTGTCGAATGCGTGGGTGTCCATCTGGGGCGAGCATGGAACCGCTCGGTCGTCGATAAACGCAGCGACGCGCGGTTTGCCCTGGCCGGTGTAAACATCGGTGTAGGGGATCTTGTGTTTCTCGAGCCACTCGATGATCTTTATGCGAAGCTGTCCGACCGTCAGTAAGGGAACGTCGCCACCGGGGCCTGGATCCTGCGAGCATCGCGCTGAAAAGACGATGATGTCCGCGACCTCGTTCAACTGGCGCGCGAAAACAACAGCACCAGGTACCGGCGGCCCGATGTGATCAAAACCTTTCCACTCGGTGTATGTCGCGAGTACGCCATCCAGATCGACGCATACGCGCGGGCGGTTTGACATCTGCCCCGCCGCGCCTTTCTTCGGTTTTTGCGCGACCTCGCGAAGGGTTGCCTTCGGTTCCTTTTTCTTCTTTAGTTTTGGCAGCGGGGAAGTCCGGGCCGCGAGCATCGCTTCGATCGCGTCGCCGCCGTCGAGCCATTCGGGCTCGGTCTCGTCAGTGCGGTCGAAATTGTAAACACGCGTGTAATGCGGCCGCGTGTGATGCCGGCCCGCGAGCCGCAGCGTGTACGGCAGATCATCGGGCCCGACCTCGCGCTTTGGCGGAAATATCTCGGGCCGTCGGGGCAGACCGTGCTCTTTCCACTCCGAACGAACAAAGTCCGCATAATCAAAAACATCCGCCAGCGGATACTCGTCA
>CAZSOE010000213.1:0-488 GCA_964608335.1 uncultured Chloracidobacterium sp. | reverse complement strand
AAAACCAGCGGGTCCATTCCTTGCGCGCGCAGTCGGCCCGCCCATTCCAATGTCGTCGCCCAGTTCGCTTCGATGATCTCATCCGCATTCGGCACGTCCGGGTTGTGCAGGTCGATATCGATCGCAAACCACTTGCACGTCGAATGATCGCTTATGGAATGCAGCCCGATAAGATGCGCCGGCGACCGCCCCGAAAAATGCCGCTCGAGCTTCGTCGTCGTCACCATATCGGTGCCGAGATGCCGCCGCTCTCTGATCGGCAGCATCACCACCGAGATTCGGTCGTTCTTTATCGTGTACTGGCTCCAAACGTCCCGCCGGTTGACTATTCTTTCAAGCGCCCACTCGGCCAGCTTCGGCGCATATCTGATCCACTCCTCCGCGATCCAGAGCAGTCTCTTGTTGCCCGTAAACTCGGCAAACGGCACCTTTGGCATGAGGATATTCTAGCCCAATCTGCGGTGCGATAGGCCAAACTGAGTTATACT
>CAZSOE010000212.1:0-4686 GCA_964608335.1 uncultured Chloracidobacterium sp. | reverse complement strand
CAAAACTTCCCGGCTCAACATTCCAAAATATGCGGTGATTGAGGAGCTTCCCCGCGTCCAACAAACGGTCGATCGACGGGAGATCAACGAGCAGGTGTTTGAAACCGCGTCTGACAATATACTCCATCGCATCACCGCTGAAATAAGGCGGTATGTTGTCCGCATCGTAAACGCGCGACAATTTGCTGTCATCGTTCAGCAGCGTCCTAACGATGAGCGCCAACGGCTCAGTGTCCGTAGCCCGCACGTGAGTAAGGGTCACTAGCGCCGCCTTCAACGTTGAAGCATCGATCACATCGTCACCATCGACCCGCGCCGCTACTACTGATACCAGCACCGCCGGCATCAACACCTCCGTCAGACATTCCCGTACCGAGATCCGCTCGTGCGTAATGTGCCCCACGCACTCTGTATGCGTCCCATTGCAGTGCGGGATCAACCTGACCTGTTCGAAGTTACAGCTTCCGTCGCGCCGCGTGTCGCCGACGAGATCACCGTATTCGCACGCAGCGGATTCTGCCCGCTCGACGCCAAATGCGTTCGGCTGTGGACCGTCGAACCGCATCGGTATCGAAATGTCGATCGGCGGACCGAGTTTGTTTATGTCGATCATAGTTGTGAGAGGCGCGAATGAACCTCTTCCAGGCTCAAGTCGCTCACGTCGCTTACGCCCGAACACACCTGCATCAAGAATAGATCCTGTGCGTTGCCTTTTTCCCTGGCAACCGAATATGGCAGGTCTTCGCGAAAGGTGACCATTGAATACTTCGAAAAATAATCCGCATAAGTTTGCTCAAGGCGTGTTTCAAGCTCACGCTTTCGTTGAAACACAGGGTCGGCCACGCGGTCGCGCATTTCGTAGAAATTCTCTTCGGCCATGTCGCAGATCGCGTCGGCGTTGGGTTTGCGCATACTGGCGAACTTTTCAAAGATATCTTGCCAATCGAGCTGGCCGCCGGCTGCATCCGAAAGGAGCGAATCGAGCACGCGAACGTCCTCGAACGCGCAGTTCATTCCCTGACCGTAGAATGGCACCATCGCGTGCGCCGCATCGCCGAGTAGCAACGCTTTGCCCCCGGCGTTCCACGGCCAGCATTTCAGCGTCCCAAGCTCGCCCGTTGCGTTGTGAAAGAAATCTTCGACAAGCGTCGGCATCAGCGGTACAGCGTCGGGAAACTCGCGGTTGAAAAACGAGACTACAGATTCCGCGTCCGTCAGAACGTCAAAGGCGGAAACACGACCGGTAGGGAGTGTGCGCTCCGTTGAATTCAGGCTACGTTGCGCACCCTCGCTACTGCTCGGGTTTCCGCCTTCGTGTGCCAGAAACAACGTGCACGTAAAGCTCCCGTCAAAATTCGGGAGCGCGATCATCATGAACTGATGCCGCGGCCAGATGTGAAGGGCGTTCTTTTCGAGCAGGAACCCGCCGGCGGCGTTGGGTGGAATATGCAGCTCTTTGTAACCGTGTTCGAGAAAGACGGACGTCGCCGCGAAGCCTTCGACCTCACGCTCCATCGACTGGCGAACGGCAGAACCGACGCCATCGCATGCGATAACGGTATCGGCGCTGACTGTTTGGCCATCATCAAATCGCACTTCGCCGTTGCGACAGTCGACGCCGGCGCATCGACGACCGAAGTGAAAGTTCACACCGTCGTATTTCTCGGCCTCGTTCATCAATGCGATGTTCAAGCCTGATCGCGATATCGAGTTGATGTACTCGCCCTTTCGGCCGGAGTACGGAAGGAGCTTGGTTTCGCCCGAGACCGAGTGGATCATTCGGCCGTTCATCGGCACGGCCTCGGCGAGCATATATTCGTCCAGTCCGACCGCACGCAACGCGGCGATGCCGCGGTCGGAGAGCGCGAGATTGATCGAACGGCCGCCGGCAACCTCGTCGCGGCGCATATCGCCCCGCGCTTCGTACACGTCGACCTCGATGCCGCGACGCCCGAGGCAGATCGCAAGGAGTGAGCCGGCCAGACCTGCGCCGATGATCGTTACCCGAGACATTCCTTGAGGATCTGAGCGAACGCGGCCGCCTCGGCGAAGGTGTTGTAAAGAGGCACGGGTGCTACACGTATCACACCGGGCTCGCGCCAATCGGCATAAACGCCACGCTGCACGACTCGCTCGTGCAGGCCCCGATCTCCGTTCTTTACACGGATCGACAACTGACAGCCTCGCTCGGCCGGTTCACGCGGCGTTATTATCTCTATGCGGTCGTCTCCGACCTCGTCGATGAGTGACTCAAGATAGGCGGTTAGTTTCTGTGACTTCGCTACCAACGCGGGAATACCGACCTCAGCAAAGATCTCGAGCGATGCCCGAAGCGCGGCCATTTGCAGTATAGGCGGGTTCGAGACCTGCCAGCCTTCGGCTCCGGCAAGCGGCTTGAATTCCGGGCCCATCAGAAAACGCGTTTCCTTGTCGTGTCCCCACCAGCCGGCGAGCCGGCAGAGGTCGAAGGAGCGGGCGTGACGCTCGTGAACAAACGCACCGCCGACCGCGCCCGGACCGCCGTTGAGGTATTTGTACGTGCACCAGACGGCGAAGTCCGCGTCCCAATCATGCATCTTCAGATCGATGTTCCCGGCCGCGTGAGCCAGATCGAATCCTACGGTCGCTCCGGCTCGGTGGCCAGCCGCCGTGATCGCCTTCATATCGAATGCCTGACCACTGTAATAATTCACACCGCCAAGCATGATCATCGCGATCGATCTGCCCTCGCGTTCGATCCGACCGATGATGTCCTCGGTCCGCAGCGTGGCCTCACCGTCGCGCGGGGCCAACTCGATCAGGCATTCACGCGGATCAAGACCGTGGCAACGCATCTGCGATTCGATCGCGTACTGGTCGGACGGAAACGCTCCTTTTTCAATGACGACCCTACGTCGATCGCCATCCGGTTTGAAGAACGAGACCATCAAGAGGTGAAGATTCACCGTCAGCGAATTCATCACCACCGTCTCGATCGGCTTCGCACCGACGATCGCCGCCATTTGTTCGGTCAGAAACTCGTGATAAGGAAGCCACGGATGCCGTGCATTCAAATGACCGGCCACCGCAAGACGCGCCCAGTCGTCCAGCTCTTCGTCGACGTAGCCCTTTGCCTTCTTGGGCATCAGACCGAGCGAGTTTCCGGTGAAGTAGATCGGCTCGACACCGTCCTTCGGTTCGGGGAAGTGAAACCGGTCGCGGAAGCGGGCCAACGTATCGTCTCGGTCCTTCGCTAGTGCCGTATCTGCCATTTAGATCTCGATGAGGTCCACATCGTATGCCCCAAAAACGGAGTCTCGGGACATAATGTACATTCCATTTTGTTTCGCCTGAACCACGAGCAACCGATCGAACGGATCGCCGTGCAATCGCGGCAACTCCGAAACAGATAATGCATCGGCGGCTCGGACCGGAAGCTGTATCAGCCCGGCGTCGGCCATCGCCTGAGGCACGCATTGTGTCGGTTTGTCGGGGAGATCAAGCAACCCTTTTCCGTGCTTGATACCTATCTCCCAACAGCTGGCGGCCGAGAAGTACCGCTCAACGTTCGTGTCGACGAGCAGTTCCGTTGCTTCCTCGGACAATCGCTCCGGTTCGATAAAGGACCAAAGCAATACGTGTGTGTCGACAAGGACCTTCATTCGGGCAATGGCGTCGAGATTTCACCGGTCAGGTATTTTACCGTCTCGTCATCCTCGAGCGGGTCATAAAACTCGTCGTGGATCCTGGCCCGCCCCTTCCACGAACCGATCCAGCTTCGAGCGCGTTCGCGGTTCCGCGCCGGGACGAGCTTTACCGTTTCCTCGCCGTTTCGGGTAATAACGACCTCCTCGCCCTCAAGGGCACGGTTTATCATTTGGCTCAGTTTGGATTTGGCTTCGTAAACGCTTACTTTCACGGATTCAGACTATCCTAGTCAGACTAGCTAGTCAAGTCAGGTATTTCCAGATTCAACCAGTTCAATGCCGCGCCATGCAGCAACATCGCCGTTATCTCCTCGTCATAACCGGCCTGTTCGATCAATTTCCCGGGTTCCGACTCACCCAGCGGGAATGGATAGTCGCTCCCGAGCATGACCTGGTCGGCACCGACAAGCTTGATCAGGTAATCAAGCTTTGCCGGTTCGTGGACCAGAGAATCGAAGTACATCCGGCTCAGGTAACGTCGCGGGCTATGCGAATTATCGACCGCGCACAGGTCGGGCCGAACCTTGAAGCCGTGCTCGATCCGGCCGATGGTCGCGGGGAATGAACCGCCTCCATGGGCAAAGCAGATACGGAGACGCGGCAGTCTCTCAAGCGTCCCCGAAAAGATCAACGAACATATGGCCCGCGAGACCTCAGCCGGCATGCCGACAAGCCACGGCAGCCAGTATTTCTGCATGTCGCGTTCGCCCATCATGTCCCACGGATGCACAAATACGGCCATGCCGAGCTGCTCGCAAGCGGCGAAAAGATCAAAGAACTGCGTGTCGCCAAGGTTCAACTGGTTAATATTCGTGCCGATCTGTACGCCCGTAAGTCCGATCTCACGGCATCGTTCGAGTTCGCGTATTGCCAGGCTGGGATCCTGCATTGGGAGGGTACCGAGGCCTACGAACCGCAGCGGAAACTCGCTCACCACTTCGCCTATGTGGTCGTTGAGAAACCGCGCTACCTCGGCACCGTCGGCCGGCTTTGCCCAGTA
>CAZSOE010000211.1:0-4704 GCA_964608335.1 uncultured Chloracidobacterium sp. | reverse complement strand
CTACCACATCGATCTCTGGCGGCTTGACGGCGGTAAGGACGCCGCTGAGGCGGTGGGCCTGGATGAGATCCTCGACAAAGAAAATGCGGTCGTAATAGTGGAATGGGCGGACCGCCTTCGGGATTCAAACTTTCCAAACAATACGCTTACGATCCGTATCGCCGGCGACGGTGACGACCCGCGGCGGATCGAGGTCACATAGCTGACAACCCAAAAGGCGGTTTTGGCCGTCAGAAGATTTAACATCCAACTTGTTTGTTGTCCCGGCTCCTTGATCTATAATCTTTCCCCGCTCAGTTTATGACTCATCGCGAGGCAAAACCATTAAAGATCGCCGTGAGCACCGTTTCGGACCACGGCGGTACGGTTGGCGCCGGCGGGCCGTTTATCAACCGCGAGTTGAGCTGGCTCGAGTTCAACCGGCGCGTGCTGGAGGAAGCAACGGACGACTCGCTGCCGGTGCTCGAACGCCTTAAATTCCTCTCGATCTTTTCGACCAACCTCGACGAGTTCTTTATGATCCGCGTTTCGGGGTTGAAGGAGCAGCTTGCCGAGGGCATTGGCGAGCTTTCGCCCGACGGGATGACGGCCGCCGAGCAGCTTCGCGAGATAGGCAAGAAGCTGCGGCCGATGCTCAAGAAACAGGTGTCGTATCTGGAAAATACGGTTCTGCCCGAGCTCGAGCAGGCCGGCATCACGATCGAACCTTACGATTCGCTGTCGGACAAAGAGCAAAAGCAGCTTGATAAGTATTTCCGTAGGAACCTGTTTCCGATCCTGACGCCGCAATCGGTCGATTCGAGCCATCCGTTCCCGTATATCTCGAACCTGAGCCTGAATTTAGGACTTTATATCGAGCCCGATCGCGAATTCACCCAGCCCGGGTTGAAGCACCTGTACCGGCAGAAGCGTTTCACGCGCATCAAGCTGCCACCGAGCGTTCCGCGTCTTATCCCGATCGGGGCGGGCTCGGATGCCTATGCGTTGCTCGAAGAGGTCGTGTCGGCGAACGTGCATCACCTCTTCCCGAACATGAAAACCGGTCCGGCCTATCTCTTCCGCGTAACTCGCGACGCGGACATCGAGCTGCGCGAGGATGAGGCCGGCGATCTGCTCCGCTCGCTCGAACGGGAGCTGCAGCGGCGTCGCGACCGTTTTGCGGTCCGGCTCGAGGTCGAGGCGTCGATGCCCGAGAAGATGATCAGGCTGCTGATGGCCGGCATCGGCCTCGGCGACGCGGAAACCGAGCGGATCGAAGGCTTCCTCAACATTCCCGATCTGATGCAGCTCTGCTCGCTGAACCGAACGGACCTAAAGCAGCGCCCGATCGTTCCGGTCATGCCCGCGGCCCTCAGGAAGGGCGAGAGTGCGTTTGACGTCGTACGCAAGCAGGATGTGCTGCTTCATCATCCTTACACCTCGTTCGCGGCCCTGACCGATTTTGTGACCGAGGCCGCCGAGGATCCGGAGGTGCAGGCGATCAAGATCTGCCTTTACCGGACCGGGCGTGACTCGCCGATCGTCGAGCAGCTCATTCGGGCAAGCCGCGAAGGCAAGCAGGTGACGGCCCTGGTCGAGCTGAAGGCGCGATTCGACGAGGAGAACAACATCGAATGGGCACGGAGGCTTGAGAACGAAGGCGTCCACGTAGTCTACGGCATCAGCACGCTTAAAACACATTGCAAGGTAATGCTCGTCGTGCGGCGCGAAAAGCAGAAGCTGGTGCGATACGTCCATCTTGCGACCGGCAACTATAACCCGGTGACGGCGCGCATTTACACCGACATCGGTATTCTGACCGCCGATGAAAACATCGGCGAGGACGCGACAAGCCTTTTCAATTTTCTAACAGGCTACTCGCAGCAGGATGGATTCGGGAGGCTGATCGTCGCTCCGCTCAATTTGCGCGAGCGGCTAGTAGAAATGATCCGTCGCGAGACCGCGAACAAACTGGCTGGAAAAGCGGCCGGCATTGTGATCAAGGCGAACAGCATCACCGACGACGAGGTGATCAGCGAGCTGTACGCGGCCTCGGCGGCGGGCGTTCCGGTCGACCTGGTGATCCGAGGTATTTGCTCGCTGCGGCCGGGTGTTGCGGGGCTTTCTGAGAATATCCGCGTGCGATCAATAGTTGGGCGTTTCCTCGAACACAGCCGGATCTACTGGTTTGCAAATGGCGGGGCCCAGCAACTGTATCTCGGCAGCGCCGACATGATGCACCGGAGCTACGACCGGCGCGTCGAGATCATGTTCCCGGTACTCTCGCCGCAGATCGCCGCATACCTGAAAGAGACCGCCCTCGACGCCTATCTGCGGGACGAAGTTAATGCACGCATTCTGCTGCCGGACGGATCATACAAGCGCGTCTCGCGTCGTACCAAAAAGGGTTTCGATTCGCAGATGTTCTTTGCGGGAGCTCAGGGGCGGGGCTAGCGGGCCGGAACCTTTTTTGCAAAACGTGCCTCGACTACGCCTGCTTTTTCCTTTCCAAATTTGAGAGTCAGGCGCGGATAACCGCGAGCCTCGGATTCGAACGCGTTCGCACCCAGCAGTTTCTCCGTCTTCAAGATGTCGTCGATCTCGCCTTCGATCTCCATGTAATAACCGAACGGCAGCTCGTCCAGCACGACCTCGACCTTGCCGAGCTGCCACGTTTTGCGGTGCTTTTCGTAAACGATCGAAAGCTCGAAGCCGAGCTTTTCGATAATGTGCTCCATCGCTTCGACGTCGGACACAACGGTTTCAAACTCGATCTGATGCTTGATGTCGCTCTCGATCGCGGCTTTCTCTTTATAGGTCAACGTGTTGACAGTGTTCGTCTTGCGAAGGCGTAAGAATGCGTTGCGGTTGTCGAGAGCTCCGCCGCGGTGGAGATAATTCTCCTCGAACGTTTCGTTGAGAAAGGTTGCCCCGAGTTCGGCCAGGCGGGCCGTCAGCTCGACGAGAAGCTTCTTGTCGATGCGGTATTTTTTTTCGATCTCGATAGCCATCGGATCCACGTAAATTGTAGAAAATAAACGGTGGTCGCGGCAAACCTTGACATTTCGATCGCTCTTCGGCAATACTTTACAAAAAGGTCAGGTTTTGCCTGACCGTGCGTAATTCGTAATTCCAAATTCGTAATTGAATCTTTATGCCTTATCCAGAAATGATGATCCACGGAATGCGCCAGGAACTTGCGCAGCTTGGGATCGAGGAAACAAAAACATCGGAAGCCGTTGACGAAGCCGTCAAGAACACCGACGGCACGCTGATGGTCGTCGTCAACTCGGTCTGCGGTTGTGCCGCCGGCGGTGTCCGGCCCGGCATCGCAATGGCCCTGGCAAACAGCGACAAAAAACCCGACCGCGCGATCACCGTATTCGCCGGTGCCGACATCGATGCGACCGAGACCGCACGCGAATACTTTACCGGCTATATGCCATCGTCGCCGTCGATCGCCTTTATCAAGAACGGCCAATTGGTGAAAATGTTCGAGCGCCGGGATCTCGAAGGCCGGCCTCCCGCAGCAATCGCCCAGGGCCTGGTCGAGGCGTTCGAGGCCTATTGCGTTAAGGCTGAAGCGGTAAACAACTAGGTTCCGCCCAACCGTGGAATCGAGGGAAGGCCTGCCGTAAATGGCGGGCCTTTCGCGGTTGCAAGCCGGGGCCGAGCGGGAGTAATATTAACTATCTGCCCCCGCGACCATGTCGATCAATCAGCGACAGCACATCAGATTCTCGCTGGATATCCCGGCGATCATCCACCACAAATACGGCGAAAAACAGGAGACGAAGCTGCAGCAGATCTCGATCGGCGGCTGCTTTACCGGCTGGGAAGAGAATATCTACGTCGGCGACGAGTTCCGGATGGAGATCGAGCTGCCGAACGGGAATTACCTGCCGCTCCAATGCCGCGCCCTGTACCGGTTCGACCACACCGGGATCGGCGTGAAGTTCGTCGATCTCTGCAAGTTCGAGCAGGAGCTGATATCGAAGGTCATAGCCCATCGCCTTGACATCGAAGGCGTGCCGCTGCAGATCGACCCGTTCATGCTCCCCCCAACCTTTGTCGACGACGACCCGAGCCCTCGCATCGACGATATTAGAGAAATGCGCGACGCCGTCCTCGCGAAGATCATGACTGCTGATGAGGGGCTTTAGAACAACTCGTTGATCGCCTGATCGAGATTCCTCACACCGACAACACGAATCCCGAGCAACTTCTCGAGTCCTTTCTTGTTCGACTCAGGCAGGATCAGTTTCTTGAATCCTAAAGTTTGAGCCTCGCGCGCCCGTGCCTGTGCTTGCAGCACACCGCGGACCTCGCCGGTGAGGCCGACCTCGCCGAAAACGGCGGTGTCGGGCGGGACCTGGAGATTGCGAAAGCTCGACGCGATCGCGGCGACGACGCCCAGGTCGGCGGCCGGCTCGTCGATCTCGAGGCCACCCGCGACATTGACAAAGCAATCGTCGCCCGCGAGCTGAAGGCCGAGCCGTTTTTCCATTACGGCGATCAGCAAGCTCGCGCGGTTGTGATCGAACCCTTGCGTCATCCGCCGCCCCGAGCCGAATTTCGTACTGCTGACCAGGGCCTGTATCTCGACCAGCATCGGGCGCGTGCCTTCCATGCAAACGGTGACGACGGAGCCGGTCGCATTTTCGGGCCGTTCCTGCAGAAAGAGTTCCGACGCGTTCGTGACGGGGACCAGCCCGCGATTGGTCA
>CAZSOE010000210.1:0-4718 GCA_964608335.1 uncultured Chloracidobacterium sp. | reverse complement strand
ACGTAATTAACGAAAGCCTCGTCGTGCGAGATCACAAAGAGCTGCTCAAAATGCCGGATGCGGCTGATCTCGAGCGCAAAATTCTCACGCCTTTCGGCGTCAAGGTTCGTCGTCGGCTCATCGAAAAAGGCAATGCGAATATCGGAGAGCTGCTTCAGGATCGCAAGGCGTATCGAGAGCGCCGCGGCCATCTGCTCGCCGCCCGAAAGGCTCTGGAAAGGCCGCTCGTACCCGTCTTCTTCGAGCGTGACCGCATAATCCTCGCCCCATTTCAGCGTTCGCATCGCGTCGCCCGTGATCTCGCGAAACATCTGGTTCGCCTCGAGCGAAACATGATGGACATAATTTCGCGCAACGCGCGGGGCGGCCTCTTTAAGCACGTCGCGTATGAATGAGGTCGCCTCGCCCACGTTTTCGAGCCGCTCGCGCTCCTTGAATTCGCCTGCAAGCGTCTTCCTGAGTTCCGCGAATCCGGCGATCTCGCTCGCCAGTTGCGCGCGCCGGCGTTCGGTTGCATCAAATGTCGCGCGCGTCTCGGCCGCCCGCCGTTCGACATCCAACAGCTCGGCCTTTTCGACCTTGTGGCGGGCCGGATCGTAGTCGACTCCCGCCGCCGCGAGGTCTCGCTCGGCGGCATTGACCGCAGTCTTACGCGCAGCGAGCTCTGCGCTCGCAGCTTCGGCCGCACCTTTCCGGGCTTCAAGGGCACCGGCTTCGGCCTCGTTCGCAATAAAGACGCGATGCGCTTCGGCCGTCGCGTCCCGCACCGTGTTCATCCCGGCCCAGCTCTCGTCGAGTTCGCGAAACTCGTCGAGCCGTTCTGTAAATTGCCGCCGCTCGCTTTCGAGGCGTTCCATGTTTGACTCGACCTCAGAGAGCGCTACTCGCACATCGGGCTCACGAGCCGCCTCCTTCTCCAGTATCCGAACACGTGCGGCCGGATCGGCAAGAGACTTGAGTTTTACTTCGTTCTCGGCAATAAGCCGCTCGCTTTCGGTAAGCTCAGTGAGTTGCTTAGCGAGTACTTCCTTTTTCGCGTTCAGGCCGGAGCCCTCTTCCTTGAGTTCGGCGTCGCGCTGCCGGTAACCTTCGAGCGTCGCCAGGAATTCACGGCCTTCGCGCGCGAGTTTAAGGTCTGCGGCGATCTTCGCGCGCTCGGTCTCGGACCGCTCGATCTCGGCGCGAATTTCGGCAAATTGGGTGGTCAGGAAACCCTGGAGCGTGACGCCCTCGCGGAGGTTAAGGCAGCGTTCCGAGAGTATCGGGCACAGCCCGCCCTTGATCGCAGCCTGAAAGGTCTCATCGCGCTCGAGATTCGCTCGCAGGGTTGCGAGCGCAGCCGAAAGTTCCATATCGCGTTTCTCGAGTTCGTCGAGTTTCGTCGCGGCCGCGGAGCGTTCTTCCGCTTCGACCAGTTTCTTTTGGTTCTCGCGAAACTTGGTCCGCATCCGGCCAAGCTCGGCCTCGATGCTGCGGATCCGCTCCTCGGCCGTCTTTGCGTTGGCGGCACGCTCCCGGTACCCGGCGATCTCCCTTTCGAGCCGTTCCTGTTCGGCCGCCTTCGGGTGCAGCATTACAACTTCCGCCCGTGCCTTCTGTATTCGCGCAAGATCTTCCTCGAGCCGCTGTCGTTCGCTTTTGACGCTGGAAACGGCCGTCTCGGTCTTCGCAAGCTCGGCCCTGATACGGTCACGAACGCCTCGCTCGCGTTCGAGTTCCTTGAGACGGCCAAGCGCGTCGAGATGGCGCGCGTGATCGGCTGCGACAGCCCCGATCTTTTTGGCCGCGTCGGCTGCTCGGCTGAACGCCTGCTCGTTTTGTTCTAGAACGAGCTTTGCCTTATCGCGTTCTGCACGGGTGCGGTCGACCGCTGACGTCAAACCGGCGAGCCGGCGTTCCTGTTCGTCAAGCTCGGCGACACGCTGCTGTCTTGTTGCAAGATCAGCGGTGATCGAGGTCAGTTGGGACGTGAGCCGTTCGGACTGTCCGGCGACCGCCGCATGTTCGGCCTCCACGGCCTCGGCCCGCGAGAGTTCGCCCTCGGCCCGCGCGATTGTCTCGCGTACGTCGCCGATCCGCACGTCGATGAGCCGCGACGTCTCGCGCAGTTTCTCGGCGGCCTGACGGTATTCCTCGACCTTTAAGAGCTTGTCGAAGGCGGCCTTACGCTCCGCGGCGCCTTCGAGGAAGACGGCCGTGAACGTGCCCTGCGGAACGCCGATCGCCTGCCGGAACAGGGCCCGCAGGTCGGTGCCCGGCTCGAGGCCGAGATGCTGCCATAGAAACCGCTGAACCTCTTCCTTTTTGTCCGCAACGCGCCGCCCGAGGGCCGAATCCATTACGTTATAGCCCGTTGCGGTGTCGCGATATACAACGTACTCGCGTTCGTCGAGGCTGCTCTCGAACGCGACGCGCACCGAGCCCCGTTTTGCGCCGCGTCGAAGAAAATCTTCTTTCTTGTAGTCGAGCACATCGAACAGGGCCCACGCGATAGACTCGAGTATCGTCGTCTTGCCGGTACCGTTCTCTCCCGTGATGGCGGTCGTGCCTCGACCGAACTGAAAGACGGAGTTGGCGTGAGACTTGATATTCTCGATCTCGACCCGGGCGATGTGCATTTCAATCACAAGTTTAAGTTACTCGCGTGCAAACAAGAAAAAGGCCGGCCGCGGAGTGGCCGGTCCTTCCTACTAATCGGCAAAACGAGATTCTTACTGGCGCCTGATCGTGATGGTTCCGCTGTTCGTAACCAGGCGGAGCAGGGCGAGATCGCCTTTGCCCAAGAGCCCGGTGAGCGTCTTGATCGGTCCGATCGGCTCCTCGCGACGCTCGCGGACCGGAATATCGGACGAAAAGCTGCCGTAGCCATACGACGCCGTAATACGGCACGATGCGTCGCCGGGGATGGCAAGCCGGATCGAGCCGTTCGATGTTGTGAAGGCGTACGTGCCGCCCCCGAGCAGTTTGCCGTTGAACAGGATCGAGCCCGAGATGGACCCAGCCTCGATCTGCCGGTGCTCGACCTGCTGCAGGGTGATGGCTCCGCTGTTGGTTTTGGCCTTGAATTGGTCGCCGTGCCCGCTGGGACCGGCCTCGAATGCAACGATATTGCCGGTCGTGCTCTCGAGCCCGATCGGGCCTTGTGAATTCGCGAGCGTGATGTCACCCCGATACGTAGCGGCCGACACACCGAACGAAATGTTGCGCACTGAGATGTCGCCGCCCGCATTCTTGACGGTCACTTTCTTTATCGAATCGACCGAAGTTCTGGTCTCCTGGCCCGTGACCGCGACCGTCGCGCCATGCGGCACGTCGATCTCTATCTCTTCACCCCAGAGGCAATCGGGGAACGCCTTGTTGACTTTCTTCGGATCGTACCCGATCGCCGCGACCCAAACGGGCATCTCCGTTTTTAGGTCCTTCTCCTTAACCCGAAAATTGACACGGCTGCCGTCGCGGACGAATATCCTGATCTCGTCGCGCTTCCATCCATTTATGCGAAGCGTGCCCTGCACGACGCAGAGGTTGAAATTCACGTTGGGATCGACCTTGATCGAGCGCTCGTCGTTGATCCCGCCGTAGGGAAGCGGAGCTCTTTTCGCCTCGGGCTCGACGGCCGACGGCGGATCCGCCGGCATCGGGATCCGCGTCTGTGCGGTTGCGACAAGCGGCGACACCGTCACAAGGACCCCGGCCAGGCCGGCCAGCCAATTCATTTCACGCAACTTTTTCATCAAAGCGATCGACAGTTACCGTATGCTCGCCATCAACGCCTCTTTCTGCGTCACCGAATTAAGAAGATCGATCTTATTCTGGTACGCGGAGTAAAGGGCCTGCCGCACGGTCTCGTTCTTAGGGTTGCGCCTGGCCGCCTGTTTTACACGCGAGATGGCGTCGTTGACGACGGCCATATCACGCTCGAAGGCCACACGCTGTGACGGAGGAAGGATATCATCCTTCTTTTGCTCGACGTTGCGAGCAAGGCTGGCAATTGTCTTTACATAGCTTTCCTCAGCCGGCATATAACCGTTACCGAGGTTTGTCGGCGCGGCCGGAGTCACGTAGATCGCTCTTTCGGCCCGGATGGGGCGGGTTGAGGGATCAAGCGAAGTTTGAACCGCAGTAGGCCGCAAAGCCGCCGGAGGTGTGTCGGCAGTCGTGAGCGTCGAAGCAGGGCGGGTCGCCGGAGGCTGAGACGGGCCGGTTGTGGCAACGGTCGAGCCGCTGCTTTCCGGCCCACGATTGAGCCAGAGTGAAGCGAAAACGCCGATGACTATCAAAAGTCCGGCCGCGACTGCGAAAGACGGATTGGCGATCGCCGCAGAAATGCCGCCGAGCAGCTTCTGCCACCACGAGGCCTGCAGCTTCTCGTTCGCGATCGCGACATTGATGCGGTTCCAGAGTCGCTGCGTCGGGACCAGTGAATTCAATTCGCGCTCGAGCACCGGGAAGACCAATGCCGCCTCATCTTCGGCCTCAGCAAGCATGCCCGCACAGGCATCGCAGATTGCGATATGGCCCGAGACCCGAGCCCGCATCGGAGCGTCGAGCTCGCCGTCCATAAATGCCTGTATTGTGCCTATTTCGAGGCAGTCCTGCTTCATAACCGATCCTTAGCGCGTCTGTCCGTATATCTTCGCAAATTCCTGCCGCGCCCTTGCTACAAAAGTCCCAATACTCGCCTCATTCAGGTCGAGGCTTCCCGCTATCTCTTTGTA
>CAZSOE010000209.1:0-4718 GCA_964608335.1 uncultured Chloracidobacterium sp. | reverse complement strand
GGTATGCAGCTCGTCGATAAACAGAATGATCTGGCCTTCGGCCTTTTCGATCTCTTTGAGAACGGCCTTGAGCCTGTCTTCGAACTCACCGCGGTACTTCGCCCCGGCGAGCATCGCACCGAGATCGAGCGAGACGAGCCGCTTATTCTTTAGTGTCTCCGGCACATCACCCGAGACAATTCGCTGCGCAAGTCCCTCGACGATAGCGGTCTTGCCGACACCGGGCTCTCCGGTTATTCGAGAGCCGCCGCGCATCTCCGTGACAACCTTTTCGAGGTCTTCACGCGTTACGCCGTTCGAGCGAAGTATCCGTCCGGCATCGCCTTCCTTTTCCGCGGCGACCGCAAGTAAGAGATGCTCGGTCGAGAGATATTCGTCCTGCATCCGTTCGGCTTCTTTTTGCGCTTCCTGAAAGATCGTGTTCGTCCGTGAGCTGAAGTACTGCTGGCCACCGGAGACCTTCGGAAATTTCACGATCGATGCTTCGACATCGGACAAGATCGCGGCCGAATTCGCGCCTATCTTCCCGAGGATCGGCTTGACCACGCCCTCGGCCTGCTGGAGCATCGCGGCGAGAAGGTGCTCGGGCTCGACCTGCTGATTCTCATTCCGCTCAGCGGTGCCGATCGCTTCCTGAACGGCCTCTTGGCCGCGGATCGTGAATCTGTCGAATCTCATATCTTTATTCTAGCCAAGAAAACCGCGAGACGCAGGTCGCCTGAGAAACCCTCGGACGATCCTGCGTCCCCGAAGCTTCGGCATTACCTTACGCGGATGCCGTCTTGCCGGTCTCGATTGCCTTAGGTGTGGCATCGCCGCCTGTGATCTCGATCTTGCGGGCCTTGGTCTCCTCACGTTTCGGCAGGCTTACGCGAAGGACGCCGTTGGTAAATTCCGCCTTAGCTCCGTCGGGCGTGACCGTGGTCGGCAACGTGAACGAACGGGCAAACGCTCCGTACGAGCGCTCGACGCGATGATAGTTATCACCTTCGTCCTTCTTCTCGAATTTGCGCTCGCCCCGCAGCGTCAGAACGTTGTTTTCGAACGAAAGCTCGAAATCCTCACGTCTCATTCCCGGCAGTTCGGCCTCAAGAACAAGGCTATCGGTGTTCTCGAAGACGTCGACGCGCGGCATCCACTCGCCATTGAGGACGTCCTCGCGGTCGGTCGTTGCCCCGCTGAAAAGCCTGTTCATTTCGTTCTGAAGAGTGCGAATTTCCCTAAAAGGATCGTATCTGACGATATTCATGATCATGTACCTCCTGTTTGAGCCTTAAAGTATCGACTAAATGAATTAGTCTAGTAAGATAATAAAATATGAGTGTAGAGATGTCAAGTATTCTGCGACAGGATTTTCAGCCTATTCCGGTGCGGTTTTTTGCCGTCGTTCGGTGGCTTTAAAGCCTTTTCTCGGGTATATTTGTAGGGCTTCAACCCGGCCCAGTCATAAATGAACGTTGTTCGTGAAGTCCTTTGGCCTCTGATCGCGGTAGCGGCGGCGTTCGCCGTCGGCGGCCTGCTGGTCCTGCTGATCGGAGACAGTCCATTCGAAACGTTTCGGCTGCTCGTTGGGACATCCTTCGGATCGGTCAAAGATATCGGTTACCTGCTCTTCTACGCGACGCCGCTGATCTTTACCGGACTGGCTGTCACCGTGGCTTTCCGCTGCGGTCTGCTCAATATCGGCGCCGAGGGGCAGCTAACGGTTGCGGCGTTCGCTACTGCATGGGTCGGGATAAAACTCGGCGGCACCATCGTCAACGTCTTTGGTCAGGATGTCGACTATTCGTGGGCATCGCTGCCGGCGATTCTGCTAGTGCCCCTTTGTATCCTGACCGCCGTTGTTGTCGGCGGCGTTTGGGGCGCGATACCGGGCCTCCTCAAGGCAAAGTTTGGCTCGCACGAGGTGATCAATACGATCATGCTGAACTTTGTCGCGATCGCGTTGGTGAGTTACTTCACGCAGTATTACTACAAACAGTCCGGCGATCCGATCATGCAGACGGTGCCGATCGGCGAGGCCGCCCACATTCCGCGTATCAGCCAGTTCATTCCGGGCATGCCCGATTTCGTACCGCTCAGCGTTGCGTTCGCGATAGCCGTGCTGATGTGCGCGCTGGTTTGGATCTTTCTTTGGAAAACAAAATGGGGTTACGAGCTTCGTGCCGTCGGCGAGAACCCGTCGGCTGCGGAGTACGGCGGCATCAACCCGAAGAAGCAGATCGTGCTGGCGATGACAATATCGGGCGGTCTGGCCGGAATGGTGGCGATCGGTGAAGTTATGGGCGACCGTTATCGGTACTACCATGATTTTTCCGGCGAGGTGGGCTTTCTCGGTATAGCGGTGGCGTTGTTGGGTCGCAATCATCCGCTCGGTGTGTTCTTCGCGGCGTTGTTCTTCGCGGTGCTGCGCCGTGGCGGGATCTTTGTCGATGCGTTTACGGAATATGTTTCTAAGGACCTGGTTGAAGTGCTGCAGGCGGTCGTGATCATTTTTGTCGCAAGTTTGCAGCGATTTACGCGCAGATAAAATGGGCGAGATATTTACCATCGCGTTGATCTTCTCGACGCTGCGGCTGGCGACGCCATTGATCTTTGCGGCTCTCGGCGGATTGTTCTCGGAGCGCTCGGGCGTGATCAATATAGCGCTCGAAGGCCTGATGCTCGCCGGTGCGTTCACCGGAGCGGTCGTTACATATGAATTAAGTCAGCCGGGCAGCGGCGTGCCGCAGACGCTTGTCCCGTTCATCGGGCTCGGTGCCGCTGTTGTTGCGGGCGGGCTGACGGCATTGCTTTACGCGATCGCGACGATCAAATTCGAGGCTGATCAGGTCGTGGCCGGTTTCGGCATCAACATTCTGATGTTGGGCCTGCCGGCTCTTATCTCGGGTGCGATGTACGATTCGACGGGATCGACGCCGCAGATAGCGAAGGAAGTGATGCTGCCGGAGTTTTATAACCGGCTATCGATCGCGACCATCATCGCACTTTTGTTGGTGCCGGTCTGTTGGTATGTCGTTTACAAAACACCGTTCGGTCTTCGCCTGCGCGCGACGGGTGAGAATCCGGCGGCGGCCGACGCGGCGGGCGTCAAGGTCATAACCTTGCGATATGTCGCAGTAGTTTTGTCGGGTGTTCTGGCGGCGGCCGGTGGTGCGTATCTCTCGATCGGTCAATCGTCATTATTTACGCGTGCGATGACTGCGGGTCGAGGATTCATAGCGTTGGCGGCGTTGATCCTGGCAAAATGGCGGCCCGTCCCGGTCCTTATCGCTTGCCTGTTCTTTGGCTTTACCGAAGCACTGACCATCCAGTTTCAGGGCGTGATCAAGATGCCATCCGGTGAAGACATTCCGGTCCAATTCATTCAAATGATCCCATACGTTCTGACGATCATTGTGCTCGCCGGCTTCATCGGTCTGTCGCGGGCGCCAAAGGCGTTGGGCACTCCCTATCGAAAGGAGAACTAGTTTATTCCGCTTGGGTCTTAGTTCACGATGTCATATGAGATGGCTGCGAAGGCGGCCGATTTTATTAAGGGAAGGTATGACGGCCACGTCCGGGCGTGCATTGTGCTGGGCAGCGGACTTGGCGCGTTTGCCGACGAAATTGATGACGCGACCGTGATCCCGTTTGACGAGATCCCCGGTTTTGCTCGGACGACGATCGCGGGTCACGCCGGGCGGTTGGTGTTTGGCGAGCTTGGCGGCGTTCCGGTCGTCGTGCAGCAGGGGCGCTTTCATTATTACGAAGGCTATGACATGGAGCAGGTCATGCTGCCGGTGCGGGCCTTTGGTTTGATCGGTGTCAAGAACCTGATCCTAACCAATGCGGCCGGGAGTCTTGATCCGGATATGCTGCCCGGCAGCCTGATGCTGATAACCGACCACATAAACTGCATCGGCGAAAATCCTCTGCGCGGGCCGAATGACGAGCGGCTCGGGCCGCGATTTCCCGACATGACGGCGGTCTACGACCGCGAGTTCGAACGCATCGCGACCGAAGAGGCGGCGGCCATTGCGAAGGAAAGATCTGAGACCGGAGCGGACAGTGAGCTCACCGACTTTTTGCACCGCGGCGTTTATTGCGCGCTGTCAGGCCCGACATACGAGACCCCGGCCGAGATCAGAATGTACCGAATGCTCGGTGCCGATGCTGTCGGGATGTCGACCGTGCCCGAATCGATCGCTGCAAGTCATCAGGGAATGCGCGTTCTCGCTATCTCGTGCATAACAAACTACGCCGCGGGAATGACCGATGCACCGCTCGATCACGATCACGTGATGAAGACGGGCGAGCGCGCGGCGCAAGTTTTTGGGGAACTTATTCGACGAGTCGTAAAACGAATATGATCATCGGTATCTGTGGAGGCACGGGTTCGGGAAAGACGACGATCGCGCGTGCGATAGTCGAGGCGGTCGGCGCCGAGAATGTGGTCCTGGTCGAGCAGGACTCGTACTACCGAGACCTTGCCGATATGCCGCTTGACGAGCGTCATCAAGCGAATTTTGATCACCCGGATTCGGTCGACAGCAACATGATGGTCAATCATCTGCTGCGGCTCAAGCAGGGCCTGCCGGCGGAGATGCCGCTGTATGATTTCAAGACCCATACGCGCACGACGAATATCGAGATCATCGAGCCGCGACCCGTCGTGATCGTCGAAGGCATCCTCATCTTTGCCGAGCCTCGCGTCCTGGACCTGCTCGACGTGCGCG
>CAZSOE010000208.1:0-4735 GCA_964608335.1 uncultured Chloracidobacterium sp. | reverse complement strand
AGCACCTGGACCTGGCCGTTGACGAACGTTACCTCGGCAAAGTTGAGCCGGGCCGTGCCATTGATATCGAGAAACAAGGCCTGCCCCGACGAATCGATCCCGAAATTCGTGTCTACCCAGCCGTCATCCTTCACGATCGATTCGGCGTCCTGCCAGACCATTCGTTCGGCCGGCGGCAAGGCAACGATGACGGGTGTCCAGGCGACTGCAGGAAGGAATACCAAAGGGGCTCGAACCGTTACAACTCGCCGGGCCGGCCTGACGACAACGGTCGTTGGGAGCACTCTCCTTATCGGATGACCGGTCCGGACCACGAGTCTCGCGCGCGGGGCAGGTCGGACAACAACCCTCTTGGGGCGAACAATGACCCGTCGCTGCGCAGAAACCTCATTAAGCGGAGCGAAGGCCACAATCGCCGCCGCTGACGCCAGCATACACACTAAAATGCTCTTCATTTCCTTTCCTCCTATTATTGGGAGCTTGCCAGTCTTTACTCGGGACCGCTTATTGGGACCCGGTGGATCTGACCGCTTGCTCGACGGCTGCATCGAGTTCGATCTGGATCTCGCTGTTATACCCGACGATCTTCCGCACTAGTGCGCCCTTGCGATCGAAGATAGCCGTCTGCGGAATGTCGCTCTGCGTCGCAAAAATGAACGACGTGAGGTCGCTGTCCGGAAACGCGATCGGGTAATCGATCCGCGTCGTTTCGAGAAAACGCGGTATCTTAACGCGGTCCTCTTCGCCGCCCACGTTCAATCCGATCACCAGCAGGTCGTTGCCGTACTTGGCCGAAAGTTTGTTCAAGTGCGGGATCGCCTCGAGACAGGGCTTACAATAGGTTGCCCAAAAATCGAGGACCACCGCTTTGCCGGCCAGATCGCCCAGTTTCTGCACGCGTTCCTCCTGCGTCACCCAGCTCATTTCCGTCATCGGCTTGGAAGGCGGGAGAGGTAGGTTTGTCGTGGGCCGGTCGTTGACCGAGATCGGCGCGTTCGAAACCGAAACGGGGGCCGCGGCGGGACGGCAGGAACCCGCGAAAACGGTGCCGACCGCAAGGCAGAACAAAAGGAATGACCGCATTAGGTTCAATGATAAATGGAAAAGATGAAATGGTAAATGTTATAGTATCTACCGAGCAATGGACGACCCTGCCAGTTTACTTCTTCTCGCTGCCGAAACCCCACCGCCAGAGTCGCTAACGGCCGTCACCGGCGTCGCCGGGATCGCAGTCGTGTTCCTGTTGGTGTTTGCCAACGGGTTTTTTGTCGCGTCCGAGTTTGCCCTGGTCGCGGTCCGGAAGTCACGGATCGAGTCATTGGCGGCCGCGGGAAACCGCGGTGCGCGGCGGTTGCTCGAACTCCTCAACAACCTGAACGCTTATATCTCGGCGACGCAGTTAGGGATCACGCTTGCGTCCCTGGGTTTAGGCTGGATCGGCGAGCCTGCAGTGGCGAGGCTGATCGACGTGCCGCTCGCAAACCTGGCGATCGCAACCGGCTGGGACGTGCTGGCTTCGGGTGCCGTACTTCACACGGTCTCGTTCGTTGTCGCGTTCTCAATAATTACCTTTCTGCATATCGTGCTCGGCGAGTTGGCGCCAAAAACAGCTGCCCTCGAGATCTCCGAGCGCATCGCTCTCCTCATCGCCCTGCCGATGCAGATCTTTTACAAGGTCTTCTACTATCCGATCCGTCTTTTGGACTGGACCGGGACAAAGACCGTCCGGCTCTTTGGTCTTCATCCTACGGGCGGGCACGCGTCGATATACACTGAGGATGAGATCAGGCAACTAATAAATATTTCGGAGCAGAGCGGCCACCTGAACCGCGAGGAACGAAGGCTTATCAATAAGGTCTTTGAGTTCTCAGAAACGACGGTGCGGGAGGCGATGGTTCCTCGGACCGAGATCGTCGCCGTTCCCGAGGAAAGCTCGCTCGCAGAGATATCGGAGACGTTCCGCAAGAGCGGCTTTTCGCGCCTTCCGGTCTATCGTGGGTCGCTCGATGACATTGTCGGGTTCATCCACACCCGCGATCTTGTTGAGTTCGTACTCAGGCCCGAGGCCTTCTCTGTCGACGCAGTGACCAAAAAGCCCAACTATGTCGTAGACACGGCCCGGCTCGAGGACGTTCTGCGTCAGATGCAGAGGGAGAAGTTCCATTTCGGCTTTGTCGTGGACGAACATGGCGGCGTCGAGGGCATAATCACCCTCGAAGACCTTCTCGAAGAGATCGTGGGCGATATTTCGGATGAACACGATGTCGAGGTGGCCGCGCAGATCCACGAACAGCCCGACGGGAGCTACCTGCTCGACGGCGGCCTTGCGGTCCGCGATCTCAACCGAAAACTAGATGTTAACGTTCCGGTTTCGGAAGGTTATACTACTATTGCCGGCTTTTTGATGTCCGAGGCCGGCCAGATCCTCGCCGAGGGGCAGACCGTGCCCTTCAATGGCCATCTCTTCAAGGTCGAAAAGGTCGACCGCCGTCGCATAAAACAAGTGCGGATGCAGCGTCAGAACCAGCCTGTTTCGGCCCCGTAAACTGAAAAACAGCCCGAATTCGGCCTATTTTGAGGGTGGATTTTCCGCCGATCATGCCCCATCGGCGATCTTTGGCGGACTACCCGTACGTCCATGTCCGTCGTGCGCCAAACCAAGAAACACGCTGACCTGATCTATGATGTGGGACTGCATCATGGCCAGGACACCGACTATTACCTTAGAAAAGGTCACCGAGTCGTCGCATTTGAAGCCGACCCGGCAAACGCCGATTTTTGCCGCGAGCGGTTTCCGGCTGCGATCGACGAGGGCCGCCTTACGATCGTTGAGGGAGCCATTACCGAAACCGTCTCCTCGAATGGCCGGCCCGGAAAAGTACGATTCTATCGAAACACCAATCATTCCCTGTGGGGCAGCACAAATGACGATTGGGTCGCGCGAAACAAGGTTGTTGGGACCACGAACGAGATCATTACCGTAAAAGCCATTGACTTTGGTGCCGCCCTGGCCAAATACGGGATCCCGCACTATCTAAAGGCCGATATTGTCGGCTCGGAAACTATATGCCTCAAAGCGTTGCTCGATTTTGCCAATAGACCTGACTACATTTCGATCCGATCGGAAAAACTGGTCTTCCGCAAGCTCGAGCACGAGTTCGACCTGTTGGAGCAACTCGGTTATGACCGCTTTAAGGTGGTGAAGCAGGAGTTCGAGCGGGTCAAGGCTGAGTTGAACGATTCGAACGGCTCACGATTATATTCTTTTGAAGAAGGAGCCTCGGGGCCATTTGGTCCGTATACGGCGGGCCGGTGGAAGACGCGACAGCATGCCGTTCGCCGGTATCGCCGCATCTTTATGAAATACTGGCTGTTTGGCGACTACTCGTACATGATCCAGACCAAGCTCGGGCGGCGTCTGATCGACAGGTTGGAGGATTTGTTCGACCGGGCGATCCCGGGCTGGTACGACACGCACGCGAGGCACAGCTCGATATCAAAGTGAAGGAACAGGCAACATCTCTATCGTTGCGTGAGCAAAGCGCATGGCTGCTGGCGGCGAAGGTCGTCGGCTTCGCCCTCAGCTTTTCCCTTCCGTTGCTGATAGTTCGCTACCTGTCGCAGGAGCAGGTGGGGCAGTATCGCGAGGCCTTTCAGGTCATCACGAACGCGGTCATCATTCTGCCTCTCGGCTTTTCGATGAGCGCGTATTACTTCCTGGCGCGAGAAACACAGGAACGCCGCGGCGCCGCGATCTTCAACATCCTGCTGTTCAACTTTGTCGTCGGCGGTCTTGCGTGTCTCGGACTGTTCGTCTTCCCGGAGATCATAGGGGGAACGCTCCAAAGCGAAAGCCTCACGCGACTCGCCCCGTCGATCGGCATCGTCATCTGGATCTGGATCTTCGCTACTTTCCTCGAGATCGTTGCGATCGCCAATCAGGAAGCTCGCATGGCGACGCTCTTCATCATCGGCGGGCAATTGTCAAAAACGCTGTTGATGGGCAGTGCGGTCTTCCTGTTCGCAAGCGTCGAGTCGTTCATTTACGCCGCGATGATCCAGGGCGTTATTCAGACATTCATTCTGCTGTACTACCTTTCTTCGCGGTTCCCGCGCTTTTGGTCTGGTTTTGACGCGCACTTCTTTCGCGAGCAGATGCGTTACGCGATACCGTTCGGTCTGACGGGGATACTCTGGATGGCCCAGAGCGACATCCATAATTATTTCGCGATCTACAAATTCTCGTCAGCCGAGTTTGCGATCTACGCGTACGGATGCTTTGAGGTGCCGCTTATCGCGATGCTCTCCGAGTCGATCACGGCTGTGCTGATGCCGCGGATGAACGAGCTCCAGTTGGTGGGCGACCGTGACGAGATGATCCGTCTTACCGCTCGGGCGATGCAAAAACTGGCGCTCATCTACTTTCCGGTCTACGCTTTCCTGCTGATCACGTCGCACACGTTCATCATTACCTTGTTCACCAAGCAATATGAGGCGAGCGCATCGGTATTTGTCGTGAACCTGACGCTCTTACCGCTGGGCATCCTGTTGACCGACCCGATAGTGCGATCTTTTAAGGAGCTCGGACGGCTGTTCCTGATGACCCGGATCGTCGTCCTCCTCTTTCTTGTCGCAGTGCTGTACTACGGGCTCGAGCATTTTGGAATGACCGGAATGATCGCGGCGGCGGTGGGCGCGATGATAGTCGAAAAATGCATTGCGGAAACGCTGGTCA
>CAZSOE010000207.1:0-4765 GCA_964608335.1 uncultured Chloracidobacterium sp. | reverse complement strand
GACGTCGACGGGCCGCTTCGCGATATCATCCCTCATACGACCGGCATTACGGCGATCGTTGGCACCGTCCGGCGGAATCCGGCCCCGGACGGGCGCAGGCTGTTCAACTCGGCGGCCGTTATCCACAACGGCGAGCTTCTTGGCTTCGCTGACAAGACGCTGCTCCCCGAATATGACGTTTTCGACGACCCGCGGTGGTTCGAGCCGAGCGACGGTCACGACCGGCGGCTTTTCGAGATAAATGGCGTAAAGCTCGGCGTGGTCGTTTGCGAAGATTTCTGGAACGACAAAACTTTCTGGCGCGAGAGGCTTTACGAAAGCGATCCGACGGATGAGGTCATTGCGATGGGCGCTGACGTTATCGTCTCGATCAACGCCTCGCCGTATAACAAGGGCAAGATCAAGCTTCGGTGCGATATGGTCGCTCACCGCGCGCGGCTGCAAAAGAAGCCGATCGTTTTTGTCAATCTTGTTGGCGGCAACGACGGTATCATCTTCGACGGTGCGAGCGTGATCGCGGACGAACAGGGCGACATTATCCTGCAGGCGGCCGCATTCGACGAGTTTGTCGAGACCGTCGAGCTCGATTGCCGCAAGCCGGATGCCCGCGGCATAACGGGCGGCGAGACCGAGTCGATCCATCGTGCTCTGGTGCTCGGGATCCGCGATTACGCCCGCAAGAACGGGTTCACAAAGGCCGTTCTCGGCTTATCGGGCGGGATCGATTCAGCACTGGTTGCCGCGCTTGCGTCGGAAGCGATTGGCCCCGAGAACGTCCTCTGCGTGATGATGCCTTCCCCGTATTCATCTGAGGGAAGCATTAAGGACAGTGAGGAGTTGATTCGCAACCTGGGCTGCGAGGGCCGAATAGAACCTATCTCGGACGCCTTCGACGTGTTGGTCAGGCAAACCAACTTACATAAACCTACCCGCGGCGGAGAATCGCTCGCGGCCGAGAACATGCAGTCGCGCCTTAGGGGCGTTATCCTGATGGCGATCTCGAACAGCGAAGGGCGGCTGCTGCTTTCGACGGGCAATAAATCCGAGCTAGCGGTCGGCTATTGCACGCTCTATGGCGATACGAACGGCGGCCTTGCCGTTCTGGGCGATGTCCTGAAAACCGAGGTATGGGAGATCGCCCGGCAGATCAACAAGCAGGCCGGCCGCGAGATCATTCCGAACGCGATCATCGAAAAGAAACCATCGGCCGAGCTCGCGCCGAACCAGTTCGATCAGGACAGCCTGCCGCCGTATGAGGCGATGGATCCGGTGCTCAGGATGTATTTCGAGCAAAAGTCCTCGCCCGCCGAGATCGTCGCGGCCGGGCATGGTGCCGAGCTTGTTTACGGCATCCTCAACAAGGTCGAGCATCCTGCCAACGAATTCAAACGCCGGCAGCTGCCGCCCACTCTCATCATTTCAAAGAACGCCATCGGCGTCGGCCGCCGCCGGCCGATCACTCACAAATACCGTCGCTCCAGGCCTTCCTAAGATCTTTCTGCAAGCCGGATCGAGTCCCTCCGTTCTAACTGCATCAGCGATGGCTGAGCTTTTTTGAATAATAGGTACTGGAGTCCTCATATGCCTCGATTCAACAGCCCTTTGAACAATATCCAGATCGCCAGCCCGTGTTCCGCGGACTGGGACGAGATGTACGGCGACGACCGCAAGCGGTTTTGCGGCGAGTGCAAACTCAATGTTTACAACCTGTCGGGAATGAGCCGCGACGAGGCCGAGGTGTTGATAATGAACGCCGAGGGTCGGTTGTGCGTCCGGTTCTATCGCCGTTCGGACGGCAGCGTCATAACCAGCGACTGCCCGGTCGGCTGGGCAAAACTGAAACAGCGAACTCGGCTGTATGCCGCCGCGATGGCGTCGCTGCTGATGGCGCTCTTTACGGGAGTGTTGTTCGTGTCGATATTCTCGAAGAGCAAGCCCACGATCGGCGACCTTCGCTTTCCGTTCCCTACGCCGACGCCCGAGAGGCTAATGGGCGCGATCGCACTGCCGCCGAGGAACGATGACACTTCGGACAAAAAGCCTTCGAACGCGAACGCTCCTAAGGCAGAAGGGTCAAAGACCAAATTCGAGATCGGCCGGATGAAGGTTATGGCTGACCAGAAGCAAAGGGCCGGCTAGTTCTTGACGTAATACCCCTGACGGGCACGCACGCGGGCGCCCGCACGTGCGGGCACGCGGACCTCGAGCCGAACATACTTGTTCAGTGGAAACTCACCTTCGGAATAGTATTGCAGCAGGTACTGCGAACGCAGCTCGCTGGCAAGCTGGTTGAAGATCCGATCGAGCATCTCGCCGTTACGACGGCCGTTCAGAGTGTTCTGGTACTCGTTCTTGCCATCGATCGGAAGGAACCTTGGCAGAAAAGCCGCGCCTCCCGTATCGTCGGCGAATTTCTTCATATTCTCCTGCCCGAAAACACTCATCTGGTTCAGTTGAAACGAGCTCCCGGCCGGGTTGATCGAATAAAAGACCGTGTCGCTGTTTTGGAGTAGCTGGAGCACACGTTGTCGCTCGGCAAGGCTTGCCTGGTTCCGGCTCGCCACGGTGAGCTGATAGAGGCTCTTCGAGTCGATCGTATTTATTCGTTCGCCGATCTTTCGATAGCCGTCCTGGATCGCGGTGGCCACGCGTTCGCTGTTCGTATCTTCGCCGTCAGAGATCACGACCACGACGCGGCGCGAGTTTTCGGGTGCGTTCTTGCGAAGATAATCGGCCGCCGCGGCCACAGTGTCATAGAAGGCGGTGAAGCCCTTGGTCGGAGTGATCGTTTGGATGACCGCGATCGTGCGTTCAGCCGTATCGCGGGGCTGGACCATAACGGGCCGTCCGCCGACTGTGAACACGGTAGCGCGATCTTCGGGGCGCATGACGTCCCTAAGGAACTTCGCGGCCGTTTCCAGCTCGAAACGGAACATGGCATCCGTGCTCGCCGAGACGTCAAAAAGAAGTGCGATCTCGAGCGGGACCTTGTCGGCACCGCTTACATTTTCAAGCGTTTGAAGCCGGTTTTCCTCGAGCACGCGAAAATCCGCAGCGGTCAATCCGGTCACGGGAAGGCCGTTTGCGTCCGTTACCGAGACCGGGACGACGATCAGGCGTGAATTGACCTTGATGACCTCATCCTCGGGCGGCGTAGGCCGCGGCGTGGGCGTCTGGCCCGCACCGAGTGCGGTCATCATTCCGATCGTGACGCTGCAAGCGAGTGCTCGAACAAACATTTTTCTCACTTTTCGGACGAAACGAAAGGGCACTTGAGGTCGAGTATGTCGATCTCGACCTTCATAATGCCCTTAAATAAACAAACAACCGTTTCTAGTTGATCGGCTTGACCTCGACGGCCTGGTTGATACCGCGGCTGACAAGCAGTTTCACCTCAACGCGACGATTCTGCTCGCGGCCCTCGCGGGTCGAATTGTCGGCCACGGCCTGAAGCTCGCCAAAGCCGTACGATGTAGTGAGGCGCCGCAGAGAAATATTGTGATTCTCGATCAAATAGTCCTTTACCGCCTGAGCACGCCGTTCGCTCAGCGCCTTGTTGGCCTTGGTGCTGCCCTCGGACGACGCAAAGCCGGTCACCTCGATCATGTAACCTTTCAGCGTCGAAGCTGTGGTTGCAACCTCATCGAGCTGGGCCTTGGCCTCGGGCGAGAGGACCGCGCTGTTGACCTTGAAGTTTACGGTCGCGGTCGTTTGCACCGAGTAGTCATCGAGGTCCGAGATCCGCTTGTTCGTGGCATTCACGCCCGCAACTGCAGCGTCCGCCGTGTCCTGGGCCGCTTTCGCGCCGCCCTTGGCTGCGTTCGAGATCGCCATCAGCTCGTCGATCTGGCCCGAAATGCGCTGGGCGTTCTGTTCGGCCACGGTCAGCCGTTCTTCGGTCGGCGTGGCCCGCGCATCGATCGCCTGGGCCGTTCGCAGGTTGTCCTTGTCGAACCGCACCTTATTAACGGAAACCGCACCCGTGCTGTCACCGACGCCCTCAACTTCGAGCTCGGCACCGCGAACCAGGGCCGTCACCGGATACTTATCGCCGCCCCAGAAAGCCTTGTTCTTGATGCTCGCGTTCGGGGCGATCACCAGCTTGGTGTCAACGCCGACCGAATCGCGGACGACAAACGTATTCTGGTCCTCTTTCGCGACCACAATTCCTTTTATTTTGTATTTTTGCCCCGCAACCGCGTTACGCAGCTGCACATCCTGCCCGAAATAGCTCACCGCGCCGAGCGCCAGCGTCAACACGGCTACCGACATCCTTTTGAACATATGAAAACTACCTCCTCGATGAAAATAATAAACAGTACAACAAATGCATAGACGCTCCCGAATTGACGGGGGTTGTCGGCAAATCTCGCTTAGATCATTTGATAATGCAAAACCTGATACCTGCAAGCTTTCGGGCGGATCACCGCCAGACAACGGAACGCGGACATGTCAGGCCGTGGGAAAACAAACGTATTAACTAATAATGATACTTGAAAACAATGTTTAGTCAAGATTTAAGCCATTCGTGCATTCGTGGCCAAACTGCAAGGAGATCAGCCACGAATGCACGAATGAGAACATCCCCCGCAGACTAAGGCACTACCGAAAAGCCGCCGCCCGCCGCCGAGCTTGATGGTTACCTCTTTCCGGTTCATTTGAAGTCCAACCGCCTAATCCCGACTCGTCACGCCTTTTACCTGTTGACCGAGCAGCCGTTCCTCGGCCCGCTGGAGCACTTCAACGCTTCGGACGTTTGCTCGAC
>CAZSOE010000206.1:0-4796 GCA_964608335.1 uncultured Chloracidobacterium sp. | reverse complement strand
AACCAAAATCGATATCGGCCCGAAGCGTGTGGAGCGGCAGCCGCCCTTGCAGCGACCATTCGGTTCGCGCGATCTCGGCGCCGTTCAGGCGGCCGGCGATCATCACCTTTATGCCCTGCGCCCCGAACCGCTGCGACTCCTCCATCGTCTTTTTCATCGCGCGGCGAAAGGCGATACGCTTCTCTAGTTGCTGGGCGATCTTTTCGGCCTGGAGCTGGGCATTCAGTTCCGGATGCTTGATCTCAAGGATCGAGATCATTACCTCGCGGCCGGTCTTGCGAGCAAGTTCCTCGCGGAGCTTGTCGATCTCGGCACCCTTGCGGCCGATGATTATGCCCGGGCGCGAAGTGTAGATAACGATCTTCAACCTCGTAGCTGCACGCTCGATGTCGATATGCGAAACGCCGCCGCCCGCAAACTTCTTTTTCAGCTCGCGCTTGAGCTTGAGGTCTTCGGCAAGAAAATCGGCGAACTCCTGCTTGGCAAACCAATGCGAATGCCAGTCCTTGTTGTATCCGACCCTAAAGCCGTATGGATGAACTTTTTGTCCCATTACTGCCTCTCCAGCTCCTCGTTTATCTCCTGCTGTTTTGCGTCCGCTGGCTTCGTCTCGTTCAACGCCGCCGTGGTCTGCGTCTCGACATTCTTCGCGTCCGCGACTTCGGCTGTGTCCGCCGCAACATTTTCCTCTGCAGTTTCAACTGTTGAAGGTTCTTCAACCACCACAGCCTCGACCGGCCTTTCAACTGTCGCGACCTCTTCGGTCTTCTCCGGTTTTGCCTTTTGACCCTTTACTCTTGCCTTTCCGTCGGCTTCGGCGGGCTTTGCCTTTTGACTCTTTGCTTTGCCGCCCGTTTCGGCCCGCTTCGCTTTCGCGGCGTCAGCCCTGAGCTCCTTCTCGGTCTTAGGTTTTTCTTCGCTCGTAACCTCGATCGTGATGTGGCAGTAATGCCGCTGCTCGCGATAGGCGCGTCCCTGCGGGGCCGGGCGCATGCGGCGACGATTCTTCGTCGGCCCCATGTCCACGAAACAGGTCTTTACCCAAAGGTCGTCCGGATCGATCGCAATGTTCTGCTGCTCCGCCTGGTAGGTCGCATTCGCGATCGCCGAGTTGAGACATTTTGCGATCGGCTGCGCCGCCCGTCGTTCCGTGAACTTAAGGATCGAAAGCGCTCGCGACACATTTTCGCCCCTGATAAGGTCGATCACGAGCCGCGTCTTTCGCGGGCTGCCCTTCAGGTATTTTGTTTTTGCTACAGCTTCCATGTCATTAGTGAACAGTGAACGGTTAACAGTGAACATCCTTCACTTTTCGTTGTTCACTATTCGTTATTCACTATTTCCTCTTCGCCATCTTCTCGGCCTTTGTTCCGGGATGTCCCTTGAACAGGCGCGTTGGCGAGAATTCGCCCAACTTGTGGCCAACCATGTTCTCCGTAATGAAAACAGGAATGTGGCGCTTGCCGTTGTGAACGCCAAACGTCAGTCCGACCATCTGCGGCGTGATCGTCGACCGGCGCGACCAGGTCCGGATCGCCGGCGGCTTCGGCCCGCCGTCGCTGATCCGACGAAGCGTCTTCTGAATGCTAAGGTCGATGAACGGCCCCTTCTTCAACGAACGTGGCATTATTTCCTTCTCCTATCCTTAACGATCATGTCGCTCGTCCGCTTGTTTCTGCGCGTTTTGTAGCCACGAGTTGGCTGGCCCCATGGCGAAACCGGATGCCGCCCACCCGAGGTCTTGCCTTCGCCGCCGCCGTGCGGATGATCGACCGGATTCATCGCGACTCCGCGGACCTTTGGCCGCTTGCCGCGCCAGCGATTGCGTCCGGCCTTGCCAAGGCTTACGTTCTCGTGCTCGGTATTGCCGATCTGGCCCACGGTCGCGTAACACACGACGGGCACCTTTCGCACTTCGCCCGATGGCATGCGGACCTGCGCGTAATCGCCTTCCTTAGCAATTATCTGCGCAAAGCCGCCGGCTGCCCGCACCAACTGCGCTCCCTTGCCCGGACGAAGCTCGATATTGTGCACTTCAGTCCCGAGCGGAATGTTCTTGATCGGCAGCGCGTTTCCCGGCAGGATATCGGCCTCTTCACCGCTCAGGACCTGCGTACCGACCTTCAATCCGACCGGAGCGATAATGTAGCGCTTCTCACCATCGAGATACGTGATCAACGCGATGTGCGCCGAACGGTTCGGGTCATATTCGATCTGCGAAACTTTGCCCGGAATTCCGGCCTTATCTCGCTTAAAGTCGATGATCCTATAGAAACGCTTATGACCACCGCCGCGACGACGGACCGTAATGCGCCCGTCGCTGTTGCGGCCCGAGATCCGCTTCTTCGCCTCGAGCAGCGACTTTTCGGGCACCGCACCAGGCGTCAGATCGTCCCGCGTGAGATAGGTCTGATACCGTCTCGCCGGTGATGTCGGTTTTAGTCTCTTGATTCCCATAACTTGTTCGTGGATCGTTGTTCGTTGATCGTCGCTTCTTCGGCAATGATCAACGATCTACGAACGACCATCTATATCGCTTCCGCGTAATCCACCATCGGTTCGCCCTTGCGCAAGGTCACATACGCCTTTTTGTAGGCCGCCTTCCGTCCTTCGATACGGCCTCTCCGCTTGACCTTACCGTCGTAATGGACGGTTCGTACCGCCGCGACCTTCACATTGAAGATATCTTCGACCGCCTTCTTGACCTCGGTCTTGGTTGCGTGACGATCGACGCGAAACGTCAGGATCTGCCCGGCGTTCCGGTCGGCCTTATCTTCGGTCGAGACCTCCTTGAGGAGCACGCTTTTTTCCGTAACAACCGGGGCCTTTAAGATGTCCCAAACGCTCAACTTACTCATTTGCTCTCGCCCTCCTCGGCAGGCGGCAGTTCGAGGACCTCATCGCCGGCCGGAAGCTCATGCTCGGTATCGAGCGGGGCGATCTCTTCCGCCTTCTCGACCTTGGGTTTCGCCGTCTTTTTCGCCTTTGGCTTTTCGTCGGGGCCTTCGGCCGTCGCCTCCGCTTTCTTGGCCTTGGGGTTTGTCGTGCTCTTGGTCTCGGTGACCGCCTCGCCGTGCTCGCGCCTCGGATCAAGCAGGTTATTCAATTCCTCGGCGGCGTTTTTCGATATGACAAGCTTCTCGTGGTAAACAATGTCGTAGATATTCAGTCCAAAGCTGTTCGTTACCTTCGTCTTTTGAACGTTCCGCGACGAAAGTACCAGGTTCGCGTTATCGAGAGAATCAACGATCAGCGTTTTTGCCCTCGCATTCTTTTCGATCAAACCGAGCGAACCGAGTGCCGCAAGAAAATCCTTTGTCTTTGCCGATTTGAAACCGATCTCATCGACCACGATAAGGTTGCCTTCACGCAGCCGCTCGCTCAGGGCCGACCGCAACGCCCCACGTCGCATCTTCTTCGGAAGATCGTACGACCAATCGCGCGGCTGCGGGCCGTGAACGTTACCACCGCCCTTCCACAACGGCGAGCGAAGAGATGCGATTCGTGCGCGACCCGTACCCTTTTGCTTCCAGAGTTTACGGCCCGAACCAGAGACATTCCCGCGCGTTTTCGTGGCCGACGTCCCCTGCCTGCCGTTCGCCCTAAATTGGCGCACGGCCGCGTGGATCAGCGACTCGTTCAGCTCGACGCCAAACACCGCGTCACTCAGCGCGACCTCGCCGACCTCTTTATTCTTCAAATTGCGAACCTTTACGGTTGGCATAAATTCACTCCGTTCGAGTCGCGCGTCGTCAGTCGCGAGCGGCGAGTCGTATCATTTGACTCGCGACGCGCAACTCGCGACTCACGACTTTTTGACAACTACCAAACTCCCATTCGCACCCGGCACAGCGCCGCGGATCATCAACAAATTGTTATCGACGTCGACCTTAGCTACGGTCAGCCCTTTGATCGTGACGCGGTCGTCGCCCATATGGCCGCTTGATCGGGTTCCCTTGATCACACGCGACGGATACGCCGACTGGCCGATCGAACCGGGCTTACGAACGTTCATCGAGCCGTGCGACTCGGGCCCGCGGTTAAAGTTGTGGCGCTTGACCGTACCGGCAAAGCCCCGTCCCTTCGAGCGACCCACAACTTCGATCCTGTCGCCGTCAGAAAATATGTCGGCCTTGACCTGATCACCGACCGCTGCTTCAGGTTCGCCCGTCAGGCGGATCTCTTTCAGCACACGGGTCGGAGGCAAGCCACCGCCGGTCTTTTCAAAATGTCCCTGCAGCGGTTTCGAAACGTTCTTGAGTCGAACGCCTTTCTCCTCCACCAACCCAAGCTGCACCGCGTTATAGCCGTCACGGCCTGCGGCGCTCTTCGTCTGGACAACGACGCAAGGTCCTGCCTTGATCACAGTCACGGGTGTGACCGTGCCATCCTCGGCAAAGATCTGCGTCATGCCCACTTTTCTGCCAATGATTCCGCTAATCATAAGTCTCGGAAGTCTCGGAAGTCTCGAAAGTCTCGAAAGTCCTTCCCAGACTTCCTAGACTTTCCAGACTTGCTCGACTAATTCTTCCCAAACGCCTTTATCTCCACATCAACACCGGCCGGCAGGTCGAGCTTCATCAGCGCGTCCACTGTTTCGGCCGTCGGGTCAAGTATGTCCATCAAACGCTTGTGCGTTCTGATCTCGAACTGCTCGCGCGATTTCTTATCGACATGGGGCGACCTCAAGACCGTCCATTTATTCTTGACGGTCGGCAGAGGTATCGGCCCGGCGATCCTAGCTCCGGTTCGTTTTGCCGTGTCCACGATCTCGGCCGTCGACTGGTCAAGCACGC
>CAZSOE010000205.1:0-4817 GCA_964608335.1 uncultured Chloracidobacterium sp. | reverse complement strand
ATGTGCTGAATAGCGCCTGAGATCCCGAGAGCGATGTAGACCTTCGGCGCGACAGTTTGGCCGGAGGATCCGATCTGGCGATCGATCGGCAGCCATTCGTTATCGCAAATGGGCCGCGATGCCGCGAGGTCGCCGCCGAGGACGTCGGCCAGCTGCTGCGCTAGCGCAATATTCTCCTGCGATTTGATGCCACGCCCGACGGCGACGATGACCTCCGACTTCGTAAGGTCTACCGAAGCCTTTGCCTCCTGGAACGGATCCTCAGGCGTCATCCTTACGTCGCTGACAGTGACGTCCATGGTTTCAATAGCGGCAGAGCCTCTTCCGGCATTGTCCCCGCGAAACGCGCCCGACTGAAACGTTACAAAATAAGGAGCGTCGCCGCCGATGGTAACATCGGCGTCAAGCTTGCCGAGAAAGATCCGTCGAGTAAAAACCAGCTTGCCGCCTTCGTTCCGGTACCTGATGCAATCGCCGACGACTTCTCTTCCAAGGCGAGCCGCCACCTTCGGTGCAAAGTCGCGGACCTGATATGTGTGGGCCATAACAACAAACTGAGGGTTCGTTGACGCAATGACCTGTTCCCAGGCATCGGCATAGGCATCGGGCGTATAGGTTGCGAGCTTTCCGCTCCGGGCGACGATCACCTTCTCAAGCTCGTATTGGGCTATCTCCTGTGCGAGCGCGCACTCCTTGTCGCACGGAATTACGGCGGTGGCCTTAACTCCGAGGTCGCTTCCAATACTCTGCGCCGCCGCGATCGCCTCGAGCGACGTCTTATTGAGGACGCAATTCTTATGTTCGATGAAAACGAGAATGCTCATAAACGAAGGCCGATTATCGCAAAAAATAAAGTGACACGCAAAAAATACAGCCGGTCCGTACGGCCGGCTGTATTGACATTGATCGAAAGGGGCCTACTGTATGCGATACGGTGCGCTCACGGGCTCATCACCTGCCTGCCCGAGTTGGGTCACGATCGGCGCACCGCCGCCGCTCGGCAACACATAAAACGAGCTGTCGGACGGCCGGTACACCGCAATGTCGTGGATCTTATCATTGTTGTAATCACCCGGCTGCGGGATGTCCCCATTCAATCCCCACCGGATCCCGCGGGTTGTCAGCGCAACGGCTCCATCAAGCTGCGCTATGTAAAATGTGCCATCGGACGGACGCCAAACCGTCATGTCCGTCCTGCCGTCGCCGTTATGATCCGCGGGCACGATCTTGTCGCCGGCAGCGCCCCACTGGAAACGGATAAACGATGTGTAATTAAAGTTACTGAGCAGGATGAACCACC
This sequence comes from uncultured Chloracidobacterium sp., assembly GCA_964608335.1. Taxonomy (GTDB): domain Bacteria; phylum Acidobacteriota; class Blastocatellia; order Pyrinomonadales; family Pyrinomonadaceae; genus OLB17. Next base: position 3,517 of record CAZSOE010000205.1, on the reverse strand, counting down.
GAAGCAAGCCGCCGTCATTCCTGACCACGATCAGATCGGCGAGCGAATCGCCATCGACATCACCGGTCACGGGCACGTCCCCATTTGCGCCCCAAGGGTAAACTCTAGTCGTGTTTGTAAAACTGTCGAGGATCCACCACTCGCCGGTCGACGGTCGGAAGACCGTGATGTCATGAGCGCCGTCACCGTCCCGATCGCCCGGCACGGGGATATCACCCGGAGCTCCCCACGGCACGTTCGTAACATTCTGACCGGGATTATTCTGATTGTAAGCGGCGTAACCTCGGTTGTCGCTTGGCCGGTAAACAGCCAGGTCGGTCATTCCGTCCGCGTCGCTGTCCACTCCGGTGCCCAGGTAGTCGCCGTGCACGGGGATATCGCCGGTCAGCCCGAACGCACGGGTTTCGACGGCCCCCTCCGGACTATCGGCATCAGGCTTGTTCAACCATACGGACGGGTTGCCGGGTCGATAAACTGCGAAATCCGTCATTCCGTCATTGCTCCGGTCGAATCCACTCTGGCGACAACCCTGCTTAAGTGCCCCGGTAAGTGTGTACGATCCACACCCGGCACCAGAGGCGGTCTCGCTCACGACGATCGTGAAGTTTTGAAAGGCGGCGACCGGAAAAGAAAAGTAGGCCGGCGTAGTTACTCCTCCGCTCGGCGTGGCACCCAGATTACCTAGAATGTTCACATTCGGTGTGGCCGGATTGTACGCCGAATACGCGACGACAAAGATCGGGTTGGTACCCGACAGGCACGTCGTCTCGACCTTCACCGTGATACATCCCGGTACGGGACTTGTATTCGTTATCGGAATGGCATCGTGATTGAAGGTGCCTGCGATCGGAGATCCGGTCGGAGCCGGATTTGAGAGGCATGTCGTCGCTGCAAAGCCGCCACCCCGAAACACGCGTGTCGTCTGGTCAGGGTCAGCCCCGATCAAAGAGCCATTTATGACAAACACGTCGCCCACCTGACATTCATACTGGGCGAACGCAGCAGGCGTAAACGCAAGAAAGGTCACAGCTACGAGAGCATAGGCTAAAAGCGATCTACAAATGGTTCTCATGAAGCACCTCCCCAATGGTTTTCTCCGCTGTCGGTGTGCATCGCCAGCCGGTATGGACGTGCTATGGCAACCTGACGACGCGGTGTCACGGATTATAGCCGACAAAATAGTCGAATTCAAAAAAACTCGCCCCGAGCTCCGTGCGGTTTGGGCCGCCGAAATGGCACTCGCAGCGATATACGGCCTTTCGCGAAAGGTTCGAAGCGCCCTAGATCGCCCGGATCTCGCTTTTCAGTTTTTCGACGAGCTCGACGGCTCCTGCTTTTGCATCGCCGTTGCCGAGGAGTTGGGTCTGTTTGGTCTTGAGCGGAATGTAAACCTTCTCGATCGACGCCGCAGAAGCAAACGCCTCGATCGACGGTGTGATCTCGCGGACCTCTTTATTCTTAGCGGCCATGATGCCTTTGAGCGAGGCGTAGCGGATCTGCGATATGCCGGATTGGATAGTCAGGAGCGCCGGCAGTTTGTAGGTAAACCATTGATACCAGCCGCTCTCGAGCTCGCGCTTTACGCGGAGGGTGTCGCTGAGACTCTGCCGGTCAACCTCGATCACGATCGTAGCGTGCGGTACGCCGAGCAGCTCGGCAAGCACGACGCCGGTCTGCCCGTAGCTCGCATCGTCCGACTGCAAACCCGTGAAGATAAGGTCGGCATTCTCATCACGGATCGCGTCGGCGATAGTTTTTGCGATCTGAAACGAGGACAACGACTTGCTGTCATCGACCATGATATGGATCGCGCGATGTGCTCCACGCGCAAGCGCGTCCTTTATCACAGCTTTCGCTCCCTGCGGCCCGAGCGTGCAAACGACGACCTCGCCTTCACCTTTCGCTTCGATGGTGCGAAGCGCTTCCTCAAGGGCGTAGCCGTCCGACTCGTTAGTCTGCTGTGCGACATCCGCTTCGTTTATCCATTTTTCGTCGCCGGCGATCCGCAGGACCGCATCCTTATTGGCGACTTGTTTCATCAGGACGATGATCTTCATTGGTCTTCAAATCGTTTGAATATCAGGCATGCATTCGTTCCGCCAAAGCCGAAACTGTTCGAGAGGGCATAATCCAGCGATGCGTCGCGAGCCGTGTTCGGCACGTAATCGAGGTCGCAGTCCGGATCGGGGCCTTCGTAGTTGATCGTCGGCGGAAGCTTGTTCTCGGTGATCGCAAGCACCGAAACCACGGCTTCGATCCCGCCAGCGGCGCCGAGCGCATGACCGGTCATCGATTTGGTCGAGCTTACGGCCAGGCCGTTCTTGGCATGGTCGCCAAAGACCCGTTTGATCGCCATCGTCTCGAACTTGTCGTTGTAAGGAGTCGAGGTTCCGTGTGCGTTGATATAGCCGATCTTCTCCGGTTCGATCCGTGCGTCGTTCAGTGCCCGCTGCATCACGCGGATCGCTCCTGAACCCGATTCGTCCGGCATCGTCACGTGAAAAGCGTCGCCGCTCATTCCGTAGCCTACGATCTCAGCGTGGATCGTTGCACCGCGCCGTTTTGCGAATTCAAGTTCCTCGAGGATCATGATCCCCGCGCCTTCGCCCATCACAAAGCCGTCACGCTCGGCGTCGAACGGCCGTGAAGCGTGTTTCGGATCGTCGTTGCGGGTCGATAGCGCACGCATCGACGAGAATCCGGCAACGGACATCGGCGTGATGGCGCTTTCCGCACCGCCGCAGATCATCGCGTCGGCGTCGCCGCGTTCGATAAGGCGAAAGCTGTCACCGATCGCGTGTGCTCCCGCAGAGCAGGCGGTCGCTGTAGCCGAATTCGGCCCTTTTGCGCCGTGGCGGATAGAAACATTCCCTGCCGCAAGGTTCACGATCGCCGAAACGATAAAGAACGGCGAAACGCGATCGGGTCCCGAATTGATCAGCTTCTCGTGCTCGCGCTCGATGGCCCAGAAATCGCCTATGCCCGACGAGATGTATGTCCCGACCATCTCGGCGTTAGAATCGTCGATCACTAGCCGGCTGTGCTTGACCGCCTCGTCCGAAGCGGCGATAGCGAAGTGCGTAAAGGCCCCCATTCGCCGCGCCTCTTTCTTTTCGACAAAGTCGAGCGGATCGAAATTCCTGACCTCGCAGGCAAACTTCACCGGGAATTTCTCGATATCGAATTTCCCGATGATATCGGCCGAGCTCTCGCCTCGCATCAGAGCGCTCCAGGTCGAGGCCACGTCGTTCCCGCACGGCGTGACCAATCCGAATCCTGTAACTACTACGCGACGCTTCATATCGAATGGTGAGTGATTGATGGTGAATGGTGAATGCCGAATCCTTTCTCCAATTCACCATTTACCATTCACCGTTCACAATCATCCCTTGTGCTGCTCGACGTATGCGTAGGCGTCGCGGACGCTCTGGATCTTCTCGGCGTCCTCATCGGGGATTTCGATCTCGAACTCTTCTTCGAATCTCATCACAAGTTCGACAAGGTCGAGCGAATCGGC
>CAZSOE010000204.1:0-4822 GCA_964608335.1 uncultured Chloracidobacterium sp. | reverse complement strand
CCACGGCTGCGTCGCTTCGTTCCTGCTGGACGATCAGGAGAGGCAGCAGATGATCGAGATCGTGCCGTTCGGGCGAAGCGAGCGGCGCGGGCTGTCGAAGGAGATTCTCTGCGACATCATGCAGCCGCGGGCTGTCGAGCTGATGCAGCACGTAGCGCGAGAAACGATGGCCGCAAAGCTGCAGATCTCAGGCGGCGTGTTCCTCACGGGCGGCGGTTCTATGGTCCGCGGGCTGGCAGAGATCGCCGAACAGGTTTTTGATGCGCCGACGCGTGTCGGGCTGCCCGATACGTCGCACTTCGGCGGACTTGTGAATGAGGTCCAACAGCCGCAATGGGCGGTCGCGAGCGGCCTCGCACTCGTTTCGATGCGCGCACAGCAGCGCGAGGGCGTTCCGGCGGGCCGCTCCTCGGCCGCACGCGTAGCGGCATGGTTTGGAAATTTTCGCGAGCGATTCAAATAAAGTGCCAACGGCGGCTGGATTTTTACCGCAAATCATTGTATGCTCTGTCGCCGTTAGCACAATATCTTGTTACTTCGCTCAGTTTTCGTTTCGCCAGGGGATATCGATTTGAGTCGCGTCTCTCACGCGAGGTATTGCAAAAAATGGATGATCTAATGATGACCAGCAACGGCATAAAGATGTTTATCGACGAGCCGCCCGTCACCGGCGCGCGGATCAAGGTCGTGGGTGTAGGCGGCGGTGGAAGCAACGCCGTTAACCGGATGATCGACGCGGGCGTTAAGGGCGTCGAGTTCATCGTCGCTAACACCGACCTGCAGGCGCTAAATGCTTCGAAAGCGCCGATGAAGATCCAGCTCGGCACTAAATCGACACGCGGTCTCGGCGCCGGATCGAACCCGGAGGTCGGCAAACAGGCAGCGCTCGAAGACCACCAGAAGTTGCTCGACGTCCTTGAAGGTTCCGATATGGTGTTCGTCACCGCGGGGCTCGGCGGCGGTACGGGAACCGGCGCGGCACCGGTCGTTGCGTCGCTCGCGATCGAGCTCGGTGCGCTGACGGTCGCGGTCGTCACCAAACCGTTCACGGTCGAAGGCAAGAAGCGGATGGCACAGGCCGAAGAAGGTATCGCCGAACTCCGCGGCTGCGTCGATACGCTGATCACCATCCCGAACTCGAAACTTCGCGAGGTCGAGGAGAAGATAACCGTGATGGAGGCGTTCCGCCGCGCCGACGAGGTGCTGCTGCAGGCGGTCCAGGGCATAACCGACCTGATCATCACGCCCGGCATAATCAATCTGGATTTCGCTGATGTCACTACCGTGATGCGTGGTAAAGGTGTCGCGCTAATGGGCGTTGGTTCCGGCGAAGGCGAAGATGCCGCGTCCAAGGCGATGCGAGCTGCCCTGGACTACAAACTGCTCGAAGAGAATTCGATCCACGGCGCGAAGGCGGCACTCATCAACGTCACCGGCGGTCCGAATATGGTCCTCGGCGAGATCGAAGACGCGATCGGGATGATCGAAAGCGAGGCCGACGATAATGCCGACATCATTTGGGGCAGCGTCATCAAAAATGAGATGGACGACGAGATCCGCGTGACCGTGATCGCAACGGGTTTTGACAGCGCGGCGGCCGCTCACCTGCCGAAACCCAAGGCCGCCGAAGCCCACGCAGCGGCGGCCCCGGCCCCGAGCATCGCGCCGGCCAAACCGTTCGTTCCAAAGGAAATCCCGGCGGGCGAAGACCTCGACGTACCGACCTTCATTCGTCGGCAGGCCGACTAGTTGATTTCGTTTCGCTCCGCGTGCGAACCTAAGATCGGATGGCCGCAGAGACACGTCCGAGAATAGGTATCACCATGGGCGACGCCGCCGGCATCGGGCCGGAGGTCGTCCTCAAGGCAATTTCCGATAAACAATTGACCGCGGGATGCGACTGCGTCGTGATCGGCGACGCGACATATCTGCGCCAATTGGCGGCCGAGCTCTCGACCGGCGGCCACAAGATCGCGCTCGATGGCGCGGAGTTCTACGATGTGCCGAACATTCGCGAGCCAGTCAGCATAGGTGTCGATAATCCGCCTACGGGCCGCGCGTCGGCCGAATATATCGAAAAAGCGGTCGAGTTGTGGCGCGCCGGCCGCATCGATGCGATAGCGACCGCGCCAATTAGTAAGAAGGCCATCTCACTTGGCGGCTACGATTTTCCGGGTCATACCGAGTTTCTGGCTACGCTGACCGAGACCGATCACGTCGCGATGAGTTTTTTCGCCGGTTCGCTACGGGTCGTGCTTCTGTCTACGCATCTGCCGCTGCGAGATGCCATTGCGCGCGTCAAGCGCGAGCGTCTCGAGGAACTGATCTCGTTTGCCGATCATGAACTTGAAAAACTGCTCGGGCGAAACGTAACGCTCGCCGTCGCTGCGCTCAATCCCCACGCTTCGGAAGGTGGAATGTTCGGCAGCGAAGAACGCGACGAGATCGAGCCGGCGATCGACAACTGTCGGTCGGCGGGCATTGACGTGCTTGGGCCATTGTCGCCGGACACGGTTTTCCTGAGGGGATTTCGCGGCGAATTCGATGGTGTGATCGCCCTCTACCACGACCAGGCAACGATCGCTGCAAAATCGCTCTCATTCGGCAGCGCCGTGAATGTGACCCTCGGCCTGCCGCTCGTACGGACGTCTGTCGATCATGGCACGGCATACAATATTGCCGGCAAAGGCGTCGCCGACGCGTCGAGCATGACGGCGGCGATCCGGCTCGCCGCCGAGCTTTCAAAATCGTTCGCCGCCCAACGGCCAATCTGGTAAAATTAGCCTCAGCTACAATTTATCGTTATGAGCAGGCCTAAGCTCCTATTAGCCGATGATTCTGTGACGATCCGAAAGGTCGTCGAAATGACTTTTGCCGATGAAGGCGTCGATGTGACCGCTGTGGCCGACGCTCAGGCCGCGATGCAGCAGTTTGTCGAGATCCAACCCGATATTGTTCTGGTAGACACTGGTTTGACCGGGACGAGCGGTTACCAGATCTGCGAAATGATCAAGCAGGACGAGGCGACCCGCAACATTCCGGTCCTTCTTCTTGTCGGTGCTTTTGAACCGTTCGATCAGGATGCGGCTGAACGGGCCGGGGCGGACGGGTTTCTGACGAAGCCTTTCCACTCGATTCGGGACCTTGTTGCGAGAGTTTCGGAGCTGCTTGGTTCGGTGCCCGGTGCACCGATCGCGTTGGCGCCGGAACCGGTCCGCGTCGCCGCCGGCTTGCCGGAAACGGAGGACATCGACAGTCTTTACGAGAGGAGTATGGCCGAGCCGGAAACTCAGGTGGACCTTTCCGTAGTTGACCAATTGCTTGGCGATGCTGACATCGATGATGAATTGATCGAGACTGCCGGCCCGGGTGGCGTCAGCAGCAATAATGGGATGGAACCCGCGGCCATTGTCGAATCGGAACCGACGAAGGAGTTTGACTGGTCGCCCGCCGCGATCGTGAATCAAGCGGCGGCACAACCCACGGCGGCAGAACCTGCTCGTGAGCCTGACATGACCCGTTCATCCATCGAAGAGCCGCAAAAGTTGGAAGCGCCGGAGAGCCGGCCTGAACCTTCACCCGAGTTTGTTGCCGAAGTAGTGCGCCTTGTCCTCGAAAGACTCTCGGACAGGACGGTGCGTGAGATCGCCCAGGAAGCCGTACCGCGGATCGCCGAAAAGCTGATCCGCGAAGCGCTGGAAGAGAAAAGGAAGGACAACTGAAACGACGTCCCATAGCGCGTGCCCCGGGGCGGAAAGGCACTCCGGCCCGTTAGAGCGCTCGGCGTATTTGTATTTAAACTCGACCGATCATGGAACTCGCTAAGGCCTACGATCCTAAAGAGGCCGAGAAAAACCACCACAAACGCTGGGAGGCGAACGGCTTTTTTGCGCCTGAGATAAATCAGGACCCGAGCGCGCAGCCGTATTCGATCGTGATTCCGCCGCCCAACGTGACTGGCAGCCTGCACATGGGCCACGCCCTGCAGCACACGTTGATGGATGTGCTGGTCCGTCGCAAACGAATGCAGGGATATCGGACGCTGTGGCTTCCGGGTACCGACCACGCGGGCATCTCGGTCCAGCGCAAGATTGTCGAGCAGCTCAAACAGGAAGGCAAGACGCCCACAGATGTTGGCCGTGACGAATTCATACGTCGTGCGTGGGTGTGGAAGGAAGAATACGGCAACACGATCACCGAGCAGATGCGACGCGAGGGCGCATCGGTCGACTGGACGCGGCATCGTTTTACGATGGACGACAGCCTGTCGATGGCGGTGCGAAATGTGTTCTGCACACTTTACGAGGAAGGATGGGTCTACCGCGGTCTTCGTATCGTCAACTGGTGTCCGAAGGACAAGACCGTGCTTTCCGATCTCGAGGTAAAGGAGGAAACAAAAAAGGATGGGAAGCTCTTCTACTTAAGAGACCCGGTCGTAGGTGTCAGTAGCCCGCACGTAAGTAAGGGCTCGACCAGCGCTGGAGTGGCCCTTACTGACGTGCGGGCTACTGACACAGTCGTCGTTGCGACGACCCGGCCTGAGACGATGCTCGGCGATACCGCAGTTGCAGTAAATCCGCAGGACAAGCGGTATAAACACCATATAGGACAGAGGATAGAATTGCCGCTGACGGGCCGTGAGATACCTATCGTTGCCGACGAATACGTCGATGCCGAGTTCGGTACCGGTGCGGTCAAGGTCACGCCGGCGCACGACCCGAACGACTACCAGATCGGCGAGCGGCACAATCTCGAAAAGCTCCTCGTAATGAATGACGACGCCACGATGAATGCAGCGGCCGGCGAGGATTTCGACGGGCTT
>CAZSOE010000203.1:0-4847 GCA_964608335.1 uncultured Chloracidobacterium sp. | reverse complement strand
CCAGTATTCTGGCTACTATTATTATTACACCGACCCGGCCAATGGCCCGGACCATGTTTACTCGTTCACGATCACGGGACTCGGTCCGGATCCAAAGATCGAGGTTTCAACGACGTCTCCGACCTACAAACCGATGATCTACCTCCTGGCCGGAGGCCCGAACCCGTGCCCGGCGGGTTTGAGAAATACTGTTTCTAATTGGTACGGAGCCTACGACACTCGCTCGGGGAGCGGCAACACAGCGAGGATCGAGAACGTCGATTTCGCCGTCCCGCGCAATGTTCCGCTTCACTTCTTTGTTGATTCGCAGGTCGCTGACGGCGCGGGCGGTGGCCCGTACACGTTTCGGATGCAGGATGTATTCATCGCGCCCGCCGTACCCAACAGAACGAGGTTCGATTTTGACGGCGACGGGAAAGCCGATATTGCGGTTTTTCGCCCCGGCGACGGCGTTTGGTATTTGCTTCAGTCGAGCGCCGGGCCTGCGGGACTCGCCTGGGGCGCGGCCGGGGACAAGATCGCTCCCGGCGATTATGACCGCGACGGAAAGACCGATCTGTTGGTTTTCCGGGAACCTGAAGGGCGTTGGTACCTTTTGAACAGTCACACGTCGAGCGTGACTTCTGTTGTATGGGGAGTGACAGGAGGCGAGATCCCGATCCCGGGCGATTTCGATGGGAACGGAAAAGCCGATCTGGCCTTTTTCCGCTTTGGCACCTGGCATATCCGAAGTTCGCCCACCCAAAGCGGGAACACTCATCAGTTCGGGTCGATCGACAGCATACCGGTGCCAGGCGACTATGACGGCGACGGAACTACCGACCAGGCGGTATTTACGCAGGCCTTTACGCCCGCGACGCGTGTTTGGCTGATCCGGCCCTCATCAGGAGGCGCCCAGCAGCAGTTCCAGTGGGGCCTTTCGACCGACAAGGTCGTTCCGGCCGATTATGATGGCGACGGTAAGACCGACATCGCCGTATTTCGCCCGTCCGAAGGAAGGTGGTACATCAGGAACAGCAGCGGCAACCCGGCCCATTCGATCGTCCAGTTTGGTTCCCTCGGCGACATTCCGGTCCCGGCCGACTATGACGGCGACAGACGTGCCGACGTCGCCATCTTCCGTCCGTCTGACGGGACCTGGTGGATCGAACGTTCAACCGCGGGACTGATCGTAATTCAATGGGGCCAGTTCGGCGACAAACCGGTGCAGAGCGCCTTTAGTAACTAGGCCGCAGCGCTGAAAGAAAGGGAGGTGACAAGATGGAAGGAGGTGTGCGCGGTTCGAACATTACGGGTGCGAGGCGCCCGGCGTCGGTCAACGAAGTATTCACGTCGGCTTTGCGTTCATGGCGGAGCAGGGTCGGATATTCGATTTTTGCGGCGATACCGGTGATCGCCGGATCGCAGGCTGATGAAATTCGTGCGGCCGAGGTCGATGTTAGCGCGCCGCTGCCGCAAACGCGCTCCGTCAACCGGTTGCTTTCAAGCTGCGCCAAAAAGCCCGCGATCCTTCGACAGCAGGGAACGTATCTGCTCCCTCACCAGCGTGGCAAGTTCGACATCGTATCTACGATGGCGGGCGCCGACAATTGTCCGGGCACGTTCATCCCCGCCGGAAACTACACCGCCGCCGCGCCTTACACCGATTCGGGCAACACCACCGGCGCGAACAACACGATCAACCACGCGGATCCGTGCTTTTACAATTATTACGGTTTTGGCTCGACATTCGGGCCCGACCACATTTACACGTTCACGCTTACCGCCCGCGGTCCAAATCCGAAGATTGAAGTTACGAACGGCGGATCGGCCTACGAACCGGTCATCTACGTCCTTAACGCTATCGGCGGGAGCAGGTGTCCGTCGGCCGGAGGGGCTTTCGTAAACAATTGTCTTGTCGGGTCGAGCGGTAACGGGGGCATCCAGCAAGTGCCGCTTAATGATGTCCTTCTTAACGTTCCGCTCCATGTCGTCGTCGATTCTTTCTGGTGCTGCGGAGTACCGCAGAGCCAGGGTCCGTACACGATCAAGCTGCAGGACGTGACCGTAGCGGAAACGACCATAGGGCGACGGACCAGCGGCGATTTTGACGGCGATGGCAAAACGGATATTTCTGTATTCCGGCCGTCGAACGGGACCTGGTACATAAACCGATCGCAGGCGGGAGTACAAGGCGCGGCCTGGGGAGCTGCAACCGACCAGCCAGTACCCGGCGATTACGACGGCGACGGTAGGGCAGATATTGCCGTATACAGGGCGACGGAGCGACGCTGGTATATCCTGCGAAGCTCCGACTCTGCTCCGGATATCATCGAATTTGGGCAGAACGGCGACCTCCCCGCGCCGGGCGACTTTGACGGGGACGGGATAACGAACATCGCCGTCTTCACTCTGGTCAGTTGCGGATCGCCTGGCGGCTGCTTCAGTAGTCTCAATAGACCAGGCACCTCCGCGACAGGGTATCCCTTCACGCATCCCGGCATCCCGGTCGTCGGGGATTATGACGGCGATGGGTATTCCGATGCCGCTACATTTCGCTCGGACGGTGTCTGGGTTGTCCGCCGCTCAAGTACCCTCATCCTCGCCGGCTATCAATTCGGCCTCGCGACCGATAAGCCCGTACCCGGCGATTACGATGGCGACGGCAAAACGGATATCGCCATCTATCGCCCGTCCGAAGGGAGGTGGTACATCGCCAACAGCGGCAGCCCGACGCATTCGAGCTTCCAGTTCGGCGCCCCCGGCGACATCCCGGCTCCCGGCGATTACGACGGCGACGGCCGCGCAGACCTCGCGATATTCCGCCCATCCGATGGCACGTGGTGGATCAACCGCTCCACTGCCGGATTGGTTGTGGTGCAATGGGGCCAAAACGGCGACCGGCCCACCCCAGCCGCGCTCCCCAACTAGCGGGCGAACGTCAGACAATTCGGCACAAACCGCGATTTACCATGATCGCGGGATATGCCAGACTGAGGATCGATAGTGGTCGATTCTCATGAGGTCCCTTCGCGCCGCACTCCGCTTCTCCGCCTTTTTTCTTTTTACGTTTGGTATTTACGGGGTCTGGTATTTGGGGGCGTTCTTTACTAGTGGGCACGCGGGTTGGCGCCGTCGGGTATTTCGTTGCTGGTCTCGCGGCGTGGTCGCGATCTCGGCAATGAGGCTCGAGGTCGTCGGAAAACCGCCTCAACCGCCCTTTCTTCTCGTCAGCAATCACCTTAGCTATATGGATATTGCCGCTGTACGCTCGCAGCTTTCTCACGGGGTTTTTGTCGCGAAGAGCGAGGTAAAGGATTGGTTTCCTCTCGGCAAGGTGATCAACGATATGCAAACGATATTTATCGACCGAAACAATCGCCGCGACATCCTGCGTGCCGGCGCGGAGATGATCAGTAAGCTGAATGAGGGCGAAGGCGTGATCATTTTTCCCGAAGGCACGAGTACCAATGGCGAACGGGTGCTGCCGTTCAATTCGTCATTTCTGCAGTTCGCCGCGGCGCGCAGCCTCCCGGTTTCATACTTATCCATAAACTATCGAACCCGCTCTGGAGACCCGCCAGCGAGCAGATCTGTCTGCTGGTGGGACGATACGCCCTTTCTTGTTCACCTGTGGCGGCTCTTCAAGCTCAAGGAATTTTCGGCCAGGCTGAACTTTGGCGACCATCCGATCCTGCACAATGACCGCAAGAAACTCGCGGCCGATCTCCATCATGAGGTCACGGCCCGATTCACCCCCGTAATTTAACCACGGTTAAGGCGGGTCCGCCGGAACGATCTTTAGATCTTATAGCCAACTCACCGCAAATCCCGCGCGGGAGATGGGAATAACCTCGCATTTTCGGGAATTTAGTTGAGGAGCGATCCTCAACGACCGCTGACCTTCGGTCCAGGTCCAATTTGATCGTGCCCGCGCGAGAGTTTATGGAATCGACGCCTGGAGTTTCGATAGCTTCCCGATCATCGATCAACGTATTGCAAGCGGCGTTAACGGGCATTTCGGACGCCCGGTACACAGTCAAGCTCGCCGAAGATCGCCTCGAAGCCGAATCCGCACTACGATTGCGATATGAGGTTTTTAACGTCGAGTTGGGCGCGCGCGAGACGAACGCTGACGAAGCGCAGCTTGAGTTCGACGCCTACGATCTTAAATGCCGTCACCTGCTTGTCGTCTCAAAGGAAACCGGCAAAACGGTCGGAACCTATCGCCTCAACTCCATTGAGACCGCGAGCTCGACCTACGGCTTCTACTCCGCTAATGAGTTTACGATCGAAACGTTGCCCCGCGAGGTGATTCACGGTGGCATTGAGATCGGCCGTGCCTGCATTGCCCGGGAACACAGGAACACTAAAGTGCTTTTCCTTCTCCTGAAAGCGCTGCACAGGATACTGAGAGAGAGCGGGAAGCGGTACTTTTTCGGATGTTGTTCGATCTTTACCGGGTACGCCGATCTTGGCCGCAGGGCCTTCAGACAACTGGTCCGTGACGGTTATCTTCATCCCGAGTTCAGCGTCGAGCCGTGCCGCGACGGTCTTAGCCTCAGTGACGAGCTCGACGATGCGGAACGAGTGGAGCTGCCGGCGTTATTCAGTATGTACCTGCGGATCGGGGCGCGCATCTGCGGCCCGCCGATGGTCGACCGCCGGTTTGGTACGATCGATTTTTTTGTGGTTTTTGACTTGGAAGAAATGAACGAAAAATACCGGCGGTTGTTTTCCTGACCCGGCAGTATCTGACGACCGGGTCACATTCCCGGGCTGCGCCGCTGTCAGCCTGCTACCTGGCAATAGGCCTTGATGACATCCTGGCCGTTTGTCAGTTGCTCGAAGAGTTCGCCGTAGTTCTC
>CAZSOE010000202.1:0-4850 GCA_964608335.1 uncultured Chloracidobacterium sp. | reverse complement strand
AACAACCGGCACGCGCAGCGTTGGCGACAGATGGTCTATGAGAAGCGCTTTAACGACATCATCGACCAGATGCTGGCAGAGGAGCGGAGAGAATCGCTGGCCCTTCAAAAGTTCGTTTTCACGCTCGTCGCGCTTCTGCTGTCGGTATTTGTCGCATCCTTGCTCCGGCCCGACATTTTCCTGTCGGAACGCCTGGCCGATTGGCCCGGTATGCTGGCCCGACTCGTTCTCGTCACGCTGGCGGCCGTTGGTATCATCCACATCATTGGGCGAATCCGCGACGGGCTCGACCAGTTCACGTTCGACGATAATATCCACGATTCGGTCCTAGACGAGACCGAGGTGCCCGCACGAAGCTATTCGCGTTACACGATGACCGCGTTTGTCGTGGCGGGTATCATCGTGTGCGTCGCCGGGGGCCTAGCCCTTGGATATTGGCTTGGTCTGGCCTCGGTCTCGATGCCGTACCTCTTTGCCCCGCGCCCGACGGTCGATATTCTGCTTTATCCGCCGATGTTTGTGCTCCTGGTCGCCTTAGTGCACCGCCTTATACTGACCGCCGAAGGGGCCACGTGAACTTGACCGTACATCGGTCGGTCTATAGAATATAAAGTTTGTTCTAGTAGGGAACGTATGGCTAACCATAAATCGGCAGAGAAACGCGTTCGTCAGACCGAGCGCCGCAATAAAGTGAATCGCAGCAATCGCAGCTCGCTTCGCACATCGATCAAGAAGCTCCGCTCGGCCGTCGCATCGTCCGACAAGGCCAAGAGCGACGAGTTGCTTTATCCGACCGTGTCGCTGATCGATAAGGCGGTCAACAAGGGCGTTATTCACAAGAATACCGCGGCGAGGTACAAATCGCGGCTGACCAGAGGCGTGGCGAAGCTCGGCTAAGGTCAGAAATAATTCAATTTGTTTTGTGTAAGGCGGGCCCGGAAACAGGCTCGCCTCCTTTTTTGCTACAATCGCGTCGCGCGTGGAGCACCATAGCCGGTACAAATACTTCGACCTCATCATGGCGGCGTTCGTGGCAGTACTCCTGTGCTCGAACCTGATCGGGGTCCACAAGGTATCGTCCGTGAACCTGCCGGGGATCGGTGAGTTCATCTTCGGCACCGGTGTGCTGTTCTTTCCGCTCAGCTATCTTTTTGGAGACATACTTACCGAAGTTTATGGATATGCGCGTTCGCGGCGAGTGATCTGGGCCGGGTTTGGCGCTCTGATCTTTGCATCGCTGATGGCGTTGATCGTGACGTCGCTGCCCGCCGCGCGTACGATGTCGCCGGAATCCCAGGCCGCGGTGAATTCCATCTTCGGCCAAACCTGGAGGATCGTCGCCGCTTCGCTGCTCGGGTTCTGGGCCGGTGAGTTCATGAACTCATTCGTTCTGGCCAAGATGAAGATCCTTACCGAGGGCAAGTATCTGTGGACGCGAACGATCGGTTCGACCTTCGCCGGCGAGGCCGTCGACAGTCTTATCTTCTATCCGCTCGCCTTTCTCGGCACCTGGCCGACGGAGCAGGTCGTCGGCGTCATGATCGGTAATTACTTTTTGAAGGTGCTGTGGGAGGTCGTCGCTACGCCCGTCACGTACAAGATCGTCGGATTCCTCAAACGAGCGGAGCACGAAGACCACTTCGACCGCGATACCGATTTCAACCCCTTCGCGCTGAATGTGTGAGTGCGTTTTTATGCAGTTGACGCCCGCCACACCGATCATCGACCTTTACCGGCACGGCATCGCCCGTTTGTCGCCGACGATGTCGCGAACGCTCGCAACCGCTCTCGCACCGGTTGTTTCAAAGACCGATCCCGATGACGTGACGGTCGAAGACCTGCTCACGTACTTTCCGGCACGCTACGAAGATCGCTCGAACATGCTTCCGCTCGACCGGTTGGAGGACGGAATGGAGGCTGCGGTGCTCCTTGCCGTGCGAAATGCAGGCGGTATGCGCGTCGGCCGCGACCGTGACCCGCGCAAACCCGCTCTTTATATCTACGAGATCACGGCCGGCGATCCCGAGCGGCGGTTTCGTCCGGTGCAGATCAAGTGGTTCGTTTCGGGAAAAAGCTCGGCACGTATCATCGAGTGGTACGGCGAACGTTTCAAACGAGGCACTCGATTTGTCGCCTACGGCCGCTGGGAAACGGACAAGCGTGGCGTCTTGTCGCTCAAACTGGCGAAACCGGAAGAACTTGAGATCTTACCGCCGGTCGAAGGGGAGTTGTTTGGCGAGGACTCGGCTAAAGGTACGAAGGTCAGAACACCGGCTGACGAAGACCTCGACGCCGACCTTGCTGCTCCGGAATTCGCGACCGTGCATACCGCGCGACGTGTGCCGATCTACCGAAAGCTCGGCCCGTTTCAGACAAAGCGCCTGCGAGAGGTGATCCACGCCCTCCTCGATCAACTCGATCCGCGATCCGTCCGCGACGACCTGCCTGCCGAGCTTCGCAAGCGATACGATCTCGCCGGACGACCACAGGCCCTTCGCGAGATACATTTTCCGCCCGAAGATTCGTCACTCGTTGAGTACGAGATGTTTCGAAGCCCCGCTCACCGCCGATTGATCTTCGACGAGTTCTTCTGGCTCTCGTTCTCAATGCAGCTCCTGCGTGGCGAACGAAAAAAAGAACCGAAGGGAAGCGTTATCGAGGTTTCCGAACGAACACGCGAGCGGCTGAAAGATATCATTCCGTTTGCCCTCACTAACGCGCAGAAAAAGGTCATCGGCGAGATCTTTGCCGACCTCAAGTCCGAATCGCCCATGAACCGCCTTCTGCAGGGCGACGTCGGCAGCGGCAAGACGATCGTCGCGTTTCTCGCAATGTTCGCGGCTATGGAGAACGGTTATCAAGCCGCGATGATGGCCCCGACCGAGATACTCGCCGAACAGCACGCACGCAACGCGATGCGCATGTTCGACGGCAGTGGATACCGGATCGAACTCCTGCTCGGCAGCACGCGAGCCGCGAAGAAACGCGATTTTCACTCAGCGCTCGCTGCCGGCGAGATCGACATGGTGATCGGGACGCACGCGATCATTCAGGAAGGCGTGCGATTCGATCGGCTCGGACTTGCTGTTATCGACGAGCAGCACCGCTTCGGAGTTATGCAGCGTGCGCAGTTAAAAGAGGCGGGCCACAACCCGGACGTTCTTGTGATGACCGCGACGCCGATACCGCGGAGCCTTGCTATGACCGTGTATGGCGATCTCGATGTCTCGGTTATCGACGAGATGCCGCCGGGCCGTACGCCCATCAAAACAGTCGTCTGCGGTGAGGACCAGCGTCGCGGCGTATATCGCGGCATCGAACGCGAGGTCAAGCTCGGGCGTCAGGCATATGTCGTTTACCCGTTGATCGAAGAATCGGCAAAAATGGACCTCAAGGCCGCGACCGAGATGTATGAGGATCTTCGCCGCCGCGTTTTTCCCAACCTGGAAGTTGGGCTGCTGCACGGAAAAATGAAAGCGGCGGAGAAGGAAGCGATAATGCGCGACCTTGTCGAGGGCCGCATCAACATCCTTGTGTCTACGACCGTGATCGAGGTTGGCGTCGACGTGCCGAACGCGTCCCTCATGGTGATCGAACATGCCGAGCGGTTCGGACTCTCGCAGCTTCACCAGCTTCGCGGCCGCGTCGGACGCGGTTCCGACCAGAGCTACTGCGTGCTGTTGACCGGAGATAAAAAGACAGCAGTCGCGAAGGAGCGACTCGGAATAATGGAGCAAACCTCGGACGGGTTTAAGATCGCCGAGAAAGACCTCGAGATACGCGGGCAGGGTGAGATACTCGGTACGCGTCAGCACGGCCTGCAAACTTTTAAGTTAGCGAACATCGTTCGCGATCTCGACCTCCTGACCGCCGCACGCAAGGCCGCCGAGGAATATCTCACAAAGCGCCGGACCTCGCCCGAGACCGCGGCGATGATCGGGGCCCTCGGTTCTTACAAAAACGTAGGACTCGCCCAAGTTGGTTAGGGCAATGCCGCTCATTGAATTGCCCGCAATTGATACAACGACTAAACTTAGGTGAATGCGTGTGATCGCCGGCATCTACCGTGGCCGCGTCCTCAAAAGCCCGCCAGATAAACGAACGCGGCCGACCTCGGACCGGCTCCGCGAGACACTCTTCAACATCCTCGCTCCTAATATCAACGACGAAACGCGGTTTTTGGACCTTTGCGCCGGTACGGGCGCGATCGGCATCGAAGCGCTCTCGCGAGGCGCGGCGTTCGTAACGTTCGTCGACGTTTCAAAAAAGTCGTGCGCTTTGATCGAAGAAAATCTCGATAAGCTCGGTGTGCCGGAATCCCAGACCGAGGTGTTGAACTTCACGGCGGAGAATTTCACCGGACGAGAGCATTCCCACGAGTGGGATATCGTCTTCTTTGACCCGCCGTATGACGCAGAGTACGGCGTCGTGCTTTACGATCTCGGCACCAAGACTGACATTCTTTCCGAGGGCGGCCTCCTGATCGTCGAGCACCACACAAAACATCCTGTGCCGGACGCTGTCGGCGCGATCCGCCGCTGGCGCATTCTAAAACAGGGCGAGACGAGTCTGAGTTTTTACGAGCATGCCTAAGATCTTGTCGCTCAACGTCTTGGTTTGGCTCGTGCTGTGCCTGATCTGGGGCTCAACGTGGATCTTTATCAAGATCGGCCTAGAAGACCTGCCGCCGATCGCTTTCGCGGGCGCACGATTTCTCCTTGCGATCGTTATCCTCTTTGTTGTCATTAAGATACAACGAGTTCGATTACCTCGTACCGGTGCCGAATGGCGTCTAATTATTCTGACGGGAGTTCTCCAATTCTCGATCAACTACAGCAGCGTCTTCTGGG
>CAZSOE010000201.1:0-4861 GCA_964608335.1 uncultured Chloracidobacterium sp. | reverse complement strand
CGGCTGCGACATGCTGTCGATATCGGGGCACAAGATCTACGCGCCAAAGGGCGTCGGAGCGTTGTATGTCAGGCGGGGCGTGCGGCTTCATCAGCAGAATATCGGAGGCCACCAGGAAGGCGACCGCCGCGGCGGGACCGAGTCTGTCCCGAATATCGTCGCGATTGGTGTGGCGGCTGAACTGGCCGCCCAAAGCCTTGAAACGGAAAGCGAACGGCTCCGGGGGTTTCGCGACCGGTTCGAGGATTCGATCGGCGAGCGGATCGGCGGGGTGGTGTTCAACGGTAACCGCGACCTCCGGGTTCCGAATCTCTCGAATATCTCGTTTGGTTCGATCGAGGGCGAAGGGCTGTTGATCAACCTCGATATGCAGGGAATCGCCGTCTCGACCGGCTCGGCATGCTCTTCAGGCACGCTCGAGCCGTCGCCGGTGATCCGTGCGCTGGGCCGTGATGACGAGATGGCCCGCGGAGCCGTTCGATTTAGTTTTGGCCGGTTCAATACGGACGAGGACCTCGACCGGGTTCTCGATGTTCTGCCGGCTGCGGTCGAAACTCTCCGCCGGCTTTCACCGGCGAACCGTGGGCGATCTGCCTAAAGAAAAACAGCCCCGTTGGTTGCCCAACGAGGCCGCTTCCTCCCGGTCCAAAACCGTTCTGAAATTAGTCGCTGATCAGGATGCCGCTGCGGTCGCTCACGAGGATGCCTGACTTCTCGGCCGTGCATTTCTCTTCCTTGGGATTCACGAGATCCTCGAGGACCTTGAAGAACCGATCGAAGATTATGATGCCGGTGCGGTCGAAGATGATGATGCCGTCCCTCTCGGCTGAACATACGCGGGTCGATTTCGTCTCGTTCGCCCGGTCGAAGATGATGATGCCGCCGTTCGCGAAGGTCGAACATCCCAAAACCATTGTCAACGCCATTGCTGTAAGTGCCTTTTTCATTTTCTCTTCTCCAATTTTTTTATTTGATCAAGAATCTTTTTATTCCTTGTCTGCAGGGTCTTATTACAAGGGCCGTGCCACAGCGCGTGACGTGCCCCATTGCACGTCCTAACTCATTGCAAAATATGGCATTTAGGGCCTGCGGGCAAGTAGTTTTGCGGTCGGAACTTGCGAGGCGGGGTAGTGTATACAAAGTTTACGTTTTGCGCGGGTGGTTTGGTCAAAACCATTTAATTAGTATCAGTTGCAGGTTTGGATACTTCGTATCCATTTCCTGGGTGTATAACAGGTATGCACTTGGGAGATGGGCGGCCAAAAGTTTTAGTGGTATTACCACCGTTAAACATGTTAAACTCTTAGCGTTCCGGGTTGCTCGCCCGGAAACTACCTGCCGTTGCCGACCCTCCCAGGGTTATTTCTTCCCACCGCATGGATCGTAAGTCTCTCTCAAGTGCTGCAAAATGGCTTGTCATCGCCGGCGGCGTTGTTTGCGCGGGCATGGCGGCGCTTAAGCTGCCGGCCGAGGTCCTGAGCGTAGGCTTTTTCCTGATACTCGGATTTGCGACGATCGCTGCGCCTCGGATGACACTGGCGCTGCCGCGTTCGCGGCTTGCGATCAGTTTCTCGGACGCGGCGGTGTTTCTGACACTGCTGACGTATGGCGGACCCGCGGCCATAATCGTCGCGTCGGCCGAAGCGCTGGCCAACTGTTTCTATCTGCGTTCGAGGGGCTTCAAGTTTGGCAAGCTGATGATTCCGGTCAATGCGTCCATCGGCACGCTCGCGATCGCAATGACCTACCTGATCTGGACAGGTCTTACGGGTGCTGGGGCATTTGAGGCCGCGAGCGGCACGCAGCATCTGCTAACGACCCTCGGCACTATCGCGCTTTCGCACTTCGCGGTTTCTTCGGTGCTCGTGTCGTTTATGGCATTCCTGACGCGCGGGGCCAATCTCTGGACGACATGGCGACAGGACTGTTTTACCAGCTCGATGACGCAGATCGTCGGGGCCGGTATGGCGGGTATCGTCTTCAAGGTAATTTCATACGGCGATCTGGTGACGGGCATGATCACCTCGATCGGTTTTGCCACAGCCTATCTCAGCTACCGCCAGTCCATCGGCGAGATGAACGAGGCCATACACCAGGTCGAGACCGCGGAACGCGATAAAGCGGAGGCCGAACGCGAACGACGACGCGAGGCAGAGAAGTATTCCGCCGAATTAGCCGCCGCACTCGATAAGGAGGAGCGGGCCAACGAGGCGCTCCGGAAGAGCGAGAAGGACCTGCAGCATTCGGCGCTCTACGACACGCTGACCGACCTGCCGAACCGGAAACATTTCGGCGACGCGCTCAGGAAGTTGATAGCGGCGTACAAGGAAGATCCATCGGCGACGTTTCACGTTCTCTTCCTCGATATACGAAAGTTCAAGAACATTAACGACAGCCTCGGCCACACACTCGGGGACAAAGTATTGATGGTCGCGGGAAAACGCTTTGCGCGGATGCTCAAGCCGACGGATCTCGTCGCCCGGATCGGCGGGGACGAGTTCGCCATCATACTTCGCGGACTGGCGACGGTCGGAAAGGCGCAGAAGGTCGCCCGCCGTATCCGCGATCAGATCGGGCAGCCGTTCTCGCTGAGCGGAAACCGGATCTCGATCGACGTCAATATCGGCATCGCACCGTGCGATACCGAATACGAGATCCCGGAGGAAGTGCTGCGCGACGCGGACATCGCGATGCACTACGCAAAGGAGAAAGGCCGTGGGGTGGCGGTCTTTACGCGCGAGTTGCGGATACGGTTCCTCGAGAATATTCGCTTCGAGAACGACCTGCGCAACGCGCTCGATCGAAACGAGCTTTCGCTGAGCTATCAACCGATCGTTCGGCTGCAGGATACGTCGACGCTCGGCTTTGAGGCGCTGCTCCGCTGGCAGCATCCCGAGCTGGGCCCCGTGCCGCCCAACAAGTTCATTCCGGTTGCCGAGGAGTCGGGCCTGATACTGCCGATAACCACATGGATCCTGCTCGAGGCGTGCGGTCAGCTTGCAAAATGGCAGAAACTTGGGCCGGGGAATCGCGAGTTGATGGTAAGCGTCAACATTTCGGGTAAGCATCTATCGAATGACGAGTTGATCGACGACGTCGAGAATGCGCTCGCGGTCTCAGGCATCGAGCCGTCCAGCCTGAAGCTCGAGATAACCGAAAGCGCCGCGATGGAAAATCCCGACCACACGATCAGCCTGTTGAACCGGCTAAAGAAACTCGGCGTACAGCTCAGCATCGACGATTTTGGGACCGGTTATTCCAGCCTGAGCCAACTGCATAAACTGCCGTTCGATTCGCTCAAGATCGACCGCTCGTTCGTCAATCGCGTGGGCGAAATGGGCGAGGATTCCGAGATACTGCAAACGATAATCTCGCTGGCAAAGAGCCTGCGCAAGAGCGTGATCGCCGAGGGCATCGAGACCCCCGCGCAGCACGCGCTGCTCAGGAACCTCGGCTGCGAGTACGGCCAGGGATATCTCTTTGCAAAGCCACTGACCAAGGAAAGGGTCGAGGAAGCGCTCTACGAAGGGCGGAGCTGGCTGGACGACGCATCTAACGGATCCACAAGAATGCCTCGTCCGATCGACATAGCCCCCGGCTCAACTGCTTCTTAATCCGCCATCTCAGGCGTCCATCTTTGGAGTCGAACGCAATTGCGGTCTATACTGGTCGAAAATCGTTTCGACAGGAGTAGACCGTATTATGTTCAGAAAGTCACTTGCACTGCTGGTGCTGTGTGCGTTCTTTGTCTCAGCCGTTCCCGCGCAGAATGGCGGTTACAGCTATCCAAAACCGCGCCGCAGCGATCAATCGGACAATTTTCACGGAACGATCGTTCCCGATCCGTATCGATGGATGGAGGACACCGAATCGGCCGAGACCCGCGCCTGGATCGACGCGCAGAACCGGCTCACCGATTCGTATCTCGCCACGATACCGGAGAGGGAACGGATCAAAGATCGGCTCACGGAGCTGTGGAATTACGAACGATATTCTTCACCCTCGAAGATCATCGACGGGTTCTATATCTATTCGAAAAACGACGGTCTTCAGAACCAGAACGTCTTGTACCGCGCCTCGTCGATCCGCGATCCGGGCAAGGTTTTCTTCGACCCGAACAAGCTCTCGGCAGACGGCACCGCGGCGTTGAGCGGGTCCGCGTTCACCGACGACGGCAAGCTGTGGGCTTACGGGGTCGCGATCGCAGGCTCCGACCGCACGTCGTGGAAGATCATGAACACCGACACGGGCGAGCATCTGCCCGACACGCTTGCGCCGAATCGGCAGGGCGGCGTGTCGTGGGTCAAGGACAATTCGGGCTTTTTCTACCAGCGATATCCCGAGGCGGAGCGAGGAGCTGAGCTAAAGAGCGCGAACAAGTTCCCGAAACTTTATTTTCATAAGCTCGGCACGCCTCAATCGGCGGATCACGTTGTTTACGAGCGGCCCGACGACGGCGAGCTGACAATGGGCGGCGGTGTCACCGAAGACGGCAACTGGCTGATCATCAGTGTCACAAAGGGCACCGAGCGGATGAACATGGTCTATTTCAAGAACCTGTCGATGGAGCGTTCCCCGATCATGGAACTGGTCGGTGACCGCAAGAATAGTTTCTCGTTCATCGACAACGATGGTTCTACGTTCTACTTCCGCACCGATAAGGACGCTCCGCGCGGCAAGGTCGTCAAGGTAGACGTGCTGGCGAAGGAAAAGACCTGGGAGGACGTGATACCCGAATCGGCCGACACGCTCAATGGCGTCTCGATGAAGGGCGATCAGCTCGTGCTGAACTACATGACGGACGCGTCGACCCAGATCAAGATCTTTACGACGGCCGGAAAATGGGTCCGCGACGTCGAGT
>CAZSOE010000200.1:0-4905 GCA_964608335.1 uncultured Chloracidobacterium sp. | reverse complement strand
CTTCGACGACGAACGATCCGGGCGGCCGCCTGATCGACCTCATGTTGAGGATCAACTGGTAATTTCGATTACCTTTCCCTGACGGCGTTGTCGCGCTATCGACAACGCCGTTTTTCAATTCAAAAAGAGATGAGCACCCCGTTTAGCATTTTCCTTAGATCGATAACAATTTCTGTGGTTGTTGCGGCGGCTGTTGTGGGGGGCCTATCGCAGATCGCCGGCGGGATGAGCGAGACCACAACAACGCGTCTCGGCGGAAATAATTTTGTCGCCGGGACCGTCTTTTGGCCGTCGGGAACACCGGTCAACCGTCGGCTACGGGTCAAGCTTGTCTCACCGGCGGCTGGGGAAGTGGTCACGTCAACTGATGAGCGCGGACAGTTTATTTTCAGCGGTCTTGGCTCCGGCAGTTATTCTATTGTCATCGATCGCGAACAGGATTTCGAGCCGGCGTCGCAGTCGGTGGAGATCAACGAGAGCCGCAGCCGTATTCCGCAGACATATACGATTTCCATTCGGCTGGTCGAGCGGTCCAGCCCCACAGCTAAGCCCACTGTAATTTCGCCCGAAGAGCTAAAGATCCCCCGGACGGCATCCGACAGTTATCGAAAGGCGGTCGAATTGTCCAATGCAGGTGATCACAAAGCTGCGATCGAGAAGCTGAAGCTCGCGATCGCGGAATTTCCGGGATATGCGGACGCCTACAATGAATTGGGTGTTCAGTATATGCGGCTTAACGAACTGGATCTGGCAGATGCGGCGCTAGTCGAAGCTGTGAAGATCAAGCCCGACGCCTTTGAGCCTACGCTTAATCGCGGCATCACCCTCTTTAGGCTAAAACGCTATTCGGAGGCTGAAACCGTACTTCGATCGGCGGTCAAAATAAAGCCCTCGTCCGCGGTCCCTCACTATTATCTTGGCCGCGCTCTCACCATACTTGAGAGATTTGACGAGGCGGAAAGCGAGTTGAACGCCGCTCTTTCGGCAGGGGAGGGACAGATGAACGAAGCCCACCGGATGCTGGCGAATCTTTACCTGGCCAAAGGCGATGACCGACGGGCGGCCGAATCCCTTGAGGCTTATCTAAAGCTTGTACCCGAAGCACCCGACGCGGAAAAGCTGCGAGGTGTGATAAGGACGCTCAGGGCCGCACCGAAATCGCCGGGCAAGAACTAATACTATCCCTGGTCTTATGCTGAAGGAAGCTTCGTCGCCGGCGATGCTTCTTTTTTGTGTTTTCTTTTGACGCTATACTTATCGGAACGCTTTTTAAGATGAACACAGCCGCCGACACTCTCACTGACCGCACGCTCACCGAACTCGGTCCGGGCGACCTTATCGACCGGGCGGTCCGGTTCTATCGCCGGTTCTTCGGGACATTCATTCTGATCGCCTCGCCGCCGGTGATCGTGGGTACCGTTATTTCGGTCGGATGGACGATGTTGGCCCGCGAGATATTCTCGATCAAGCCGGGCGCGTATGTCGAGGAAGGATTCTACTACGTTTTTCTGTGGCTCGGCAGCGTCGTGATCTGGCTGACCGAGACGATCGCGACCTTGGTCGTGATGGGCGGGGCGTCGCGAAACTTTGTCCGCCATTTGCTGTTCGGCGAGCCTATAACGTTCGGCGAAACATATCGGAACACGTGGCGTCGGCTCGGCGCTCTCGTCGCTGCCTCTACGTTGATCACGCTGGTGCTCGGGGCCCTAGGCATGGCGATCTTCTATATGGGGCTGCTCGTCGGGGTCATTCTGATCGGGCTGGCCTTCACAGTTTTTAGCTTTCTTCCGGTCGTCGCCTTCATTGTCTCGTTAGTGATCGGGATAGCGGTGTTCTTCGGCAGCGTTTGGCTCTTCTTTCTGGCGGCGTCCCGCGTCGCTTACGTACCCCAGGTGATGCTCGTCGAGGGACAGAGCGTTTTCTCGGCGATCGCCAGAAGTGCAAGCCTCGCGAGCGGCAACGTGCGAAGGCTGGCGGCATTGTTCCTCTTTACGACGGTGGCGACCTACTCGGCATTAATGCTCCTTTATGTTCCGCTCGCGTGGTACGCGTCGATGAATGGCATAGAAATGATGAGGTTCGATGCGGATGTCGTGCCGGCCTGGTACGAGATCGCGTACAACCTGATCTGGCAGGTGAGCTTTATACTGCTTTCGCCGGTGTGGATGGTCGGCCTGTGCCTGCTTTATGTGGATGAGCGCGTCCGCAGCGAGGGTTACGACATCGAGCTTATGGCGGCCCGGCGGCTCGGCGACATCCCGACCGTTCCGGAATCTTATGTCAACCCGCTTCAGCCCGCGTTGTCTGCGTCAACCGCGCCGTCAGGGCAGGCGGGACCTAACTCGTCGATGACGACCCTAGGACTTAAATGACGATGTTGCGAAGCAGATCGGCGATCATTTTCCTTGTGCTGCTCTCGGTCGCGGGCAGTGCGGCCGCCTCCACGCTCGATGACTATTTGCGGCGGGTCCGTTCCGCTCAGGTGATCTCAAAGGAACTGGTCGATGTCGTTGAGAATAAGGACACCGAAATGGAGGAAGAAAAGGTTGCCGAGCTTCGCTCGCTCGTTCCCCGTTCGGAAAAGGTTGACTCATCGAACGGGACGATCGAGGTCGACAATGCATGGCTGGCGGCAACGCTCGACGAACTCGCGGCCGAGACCAAGGAATCGAACCGGCTTTCGCTCCTGTGGTCGATCGACCAGCGTCTCGGGGCTCTCTCCGAAAGTGTCAATGAGCTGCTGCTCGCCGAGGCGGCTGCCCGCTCGAAGGACGAGGATAAACAGAAACTTGCCGAGATCCTCCAGCGGCCCGAGTATCAAAAGGTACAGCCAAAGGAAGAGAGCCTTTTCCAGAAATGGTGGCGAGAGTTTATCGACTGGCTTGCAAGGGTATTCCCGCGGACATCTCCCGACGCGCCGTCCGGGGTGAATTACGACTCGCTCAAGATCGGGATGCAGGTAATCATCTTTGCCATCGTCCTCGGGCTGATCGGATTTATGCTTTGGCGCTTTGCACCGTTGCTTTCGCAGAGATTTCGCCGCCGTGAAAAGAGCACCCGGCAGGACCGCGTGATCCTAGGCGAGAAGATAGGCGCGGACGAATCATCGGCCGATATCTTCAGCGAAGCTGAGCGGCTGGCTCGCGAGGGTGATCATCGCGGGGCGATCCGCAAGGGATATATCGCGCTGCTTTGCGAACTTGGCGACCGCAAGATCGTCCGGCTTGCCCGTCACAAGACGAACCGCGACTATCTTCGCGACGTTCGCGATCGCGGCGAACTGCTTCAGGCAATGACAGGCTTAACGGGGAATTTCGAGCGAAGTTGGTACGGCCTCAGGCTCGCGGCCGCTGAGGACTGGGATGAGTTTCGCGAACGTTGCCGCAGGACGATCTCGTCCGTCGGGAGGGCGAGATGAAAGAGAAGCTGTTCATTTTCGGGGCCCTCATAGTCATGGTCGCGATCCTCGCGGGCCTCAACGCCGCGTCGTATACGCAGAAAGAGGAAAAGCCCGATAACGAGATGATGCCAAACCGCTCGACCTTCAACAGCGGGGCGACGGGAACGCAGGCTTACTACACGCTCCTTTCCGAGACGGGCCGTAACGTGATCCGCTGGCAGGAGCCGCCGGCCGCTCTTCTCTCGGCGCGAAAAAAGCCCGCGGTTTTCATCATCACCGGAGATATCAAGCGTGGTTTTACCGATCCCGATGCGGAACGGCTTCTCCGCTGGGTCTCGGAGGGCGGACGTCTCGTGCTGATCGATCGCGAGCCGCCTGAACAGCTCGCTGTAACGACCGCTGCCTGGAAGATCGTTTACGACACCGATGTGGTCTTTAAGTATTTGGGCGCTGACCCGTCGGACCAGCAGCAGATGACGGCCGACACGGCAGCGGTAAAGCCCGTCCAGCCGTCGGTCTTTGCGGCGAGTGTGAATGCAATTCAGCCGTCCAAACTCGCTTCGTCTATCCTTCTCGAGAGAATGACGGAGAGGCAGACCTCCGAGCGGCCGCTAAGCGTTGAGCAGTCACCGACCGTTACCGGGCCGATAGTCCATTTTGGGAATAGGAGTAAGAACTATGTTGTCGGACTACCGTTCGGTTCGGGCAGCATCGTTCTCGTCTCAGATCCGTACCTTGTTTCGAACGCCGGTATCGCCATCGCCGACAACGCCCAGCTTGGCATTAACCTGGCGACGGCGGGCGGTGCGGGCCTGATCGCCTTTGACGAGTATCATCAGGGTTACGGCAACGACAGCAACCGTTTTCTTCAGTTCTTTGCGGGAACGCCCGTCGTCGCGATCTTTTTGCAGGCGGTGATATTGGTCGGTCTGGTCTTCCTGTCGCAGAGCCGTCGATTTGCACGACCCGTGCCCGAGCCTGAGCCCGATCGCCTTTCGAAACTTGAGTATGTCTCGGCGATGTCCGAGCTTCAGCGTCGGGCGAAGGCCTATGACCTCGCGATCGAGAATATCTACACCGAGTTTCGCCGCCGCGCGGCCCGCCTGTTGGGCATAGATGTGCATGCCGCGACCAGCCGCGAACTCGCCACACGCATATCAGATCGAACCGGCCTCGACCGGGCGCAGCTCGAGGCCTGTTTCTTCAAATGCGAGGAGATAATCCGCGGCGAGCGCACAAACCGGCGTGAGATCGTGAAATTGGCCGAGGAGTTACGCGGATTCGAGCAAAAGCTCGGACTGTCGCGCTCCGCGAGGGCAATAGGATAGCCGATGACACTCTACGCGATCATTATCCTGATTGCCGTCTTTTTTCTGACCAGCGTTGTCGGCGTGGTGACGGGCAGCAATTCGCTGATCGCCGTCCCGGCGATGTTCCAATTGGGCATCGACCCGAAGGTCGCGGTCGCGACAGCGCGCTTGCCGAGCCGAATACGCAGCGCCCAC
>CAZSOE010000199.1:0-4927 GCA_964608335.1 uncultured Chloracidobacterium sp. | reverse complement strand
ATTCGATAGCTTTGGCAAAGTAATTCTTGATTCCCATCACATCTCCAATATACGCCCAACGCAGAAGAAAGTACTATCTGACCTTTCTTGCAGCTCACCGCATCGCAGAGCACCCCCACCACCTCGTCACCGAAACGGTGCCACTCCTCCTCAGGCAGGAGGAGAGCTTGCTGTGCCTCGCCGTTGGCGCAATCCACGACCCTCGGAGCCCGGCTCCCGTTTTAGGGGGGCAACGGGCGACAAAGCGGTATGCAATTGAGATGTGAGAAATGAGAATTGAGAATTACAAGACAGTGAATAGTGAATAGTGAAGGATTAATATTTCGACATTCTTGACGTATTTCGGATATGATGATTGCATGACAACCGCTGAGCGCATCAACAAGACCTTGCAGCAGCTTCCCGGTTCAGTTCAGCAGGAAGTACTTGATTTTGTCGAGTTTCTCGTTCAGAAGAGTAAAAACGGCAAGAACGGGGCGAACGAAATGACCGGCGCGCAAAAGGCTGAAGCTATCGAAAGGTGGGCAAGGCGTCACAGCCCCGATACTCCAGTCATCCTCGACGACCGACGTGAGGTCATCTACGAGGACTGATCAGCGTAAAGTGTGGATTGTCTTGTTGATACAAATATCATCCTGCGCCTGGCCGAGCCCGCCCACCCAATGCACGGCGGAGCTTTGACGGCTGTGAAAAACCTCTTTGCCGATGGTCACGATCTTTGCCTCACCCCGCAAAACCTGATCGAATTTTGGAACGTTGCAACACGTCCCGTTGCCAATAACGGTCTCGGCTGGACGACGGCGCAAACGGAAGCGGACGTCGCCGGCCTGGAAGCCGAGTTTACGATCCTGCCCGACAGCGCCGCGATCTATCCTGAATGGCGTCGATTAGCAGCGGCGTATTCTGTTGTTGGTAAGCAGGTCCACGACACACGGCTTGTCGCGGCAATGCATGTCCACAAGATCACCAACCTACTCACATTTAATACCGACGATTTCAAGCGGTTTACCGATATCGTCCTGATCGATCCCGCAACGGTTCTCTAAAGTATCAGGCGCGCCGCCCACTGGCCGCGAACATCGTTCCTCGGGACCTCTTTCCATATGCATTCCGCCATCCATCAACAGCACAACAGGTGTAAAGCAGTTGCTTAAAACCCTGTTCCATTTTGTTCCGCCTGTTCCACTGTTCCAGGTGGAAGATGGAACATTCGGGTGCAGATTTGCGTCACTGAGGCGACGTTTGCGTCTCTGAAAATGACAGCCGCGCGACGGTTTCGACGTGGTGGGTTTGCGGAAAAAGATCGAGGGCGACGACAGATTCGAGCTGGTAACCCGCGTCGAGCAGGATCCGAAGGTCGCGGGCAAGTATCGACGGCTCGCACGCGACGTATGAGATCCGCCGCGGAGCGAGTGCCGCAATGCCCTCGATAACGCCGGCTTCGGGGCCCGAACGCGGCGGGTCGAGGACGAGCAAGTCGATATCCCGTAGGTCTTTACGGGCGAGAAACCTGGCGGCGGGCTCGGTCATTATCTCGACATTTGCCGCCCGGATCGCCCGTGCATTCTCGCGTGCAAACTCGGCGGCGACCGGGTTCTCTTCCACGCCCGCGACACGCTGGAACCGCCTCGCCAGCGGCAGCGTAAAAAGCCCGACGCCGCAGTAAAGGTCCACCGCCGTCTCGCCTTTGTCCGGACCCAGCGCGGCCTCGATCAGCTCAGGGACCAGGAATTTGTTGGCCTGAAAGAACGCCGCGGCCGAGAACGCCCACTTCTCGCCCGCAGCCGCAAAGGCGAGCGTCGCGGGCGGCTCGCTTCTCCCGGCCGAGTGGAGCGAAACCTGGCCTTCGTCGCCCGTCGCGGCCTCGATCTCGGTATCCTGGCTTTCGGCGGACCAGTCGATGCTCTCGCGGACGAACCTGAAAGCCGACTGCAGGCCCGGGGTCAGCTTGGGGCAAGCCTCGATGTCGAGAACGTCGTGCGAACCGCGTTTGAAATACCCGATCGCCCGTGTTTCCGGATCAACGTGCCACCGCGCACGCGAACGGTATTCGAAAACATGCGGGCTCGGGATGATCCTGATGGGCTCGGCGAGCTCGATCTTGCCGATCCGGCGAAGGCAGTCGGCGACGATCGCGGCCTTCGCGTCGAGCTGGGCACGGTAATCGAGCTGCTGCAGGTCGCACCCGCCGCATTTGCCGAAATACGAACACGGCGGCGCGATGCGATGCGGACCGGCTTCTTTTACCGAGGCGATCTCGGCAAACGCCGTCCTTTTGCGGATCTCCGTGATGCGCACGCGGAGCACGTCGCCCGGAGCCGCGAGCGGAACGAGCACGGTCAGGTCCTCGGCGAACCCGATGCCAAACCCCCGCGGCACGATCCGCTCGATCCTGACGTCGAGCATTTCACCTTTTCGATATTTCCTGCTCAATGTGTCATGCGGGAGTATCCTGTTTACCACATGTCGGCGTGAAAAGGCGAAAGCTACAGGTAATAAAGCCCGAGCCGCGGGACGCCGGCCTCCTCGCGAAGACGTTTGAGCAGCATGATCTCGAAGGTGCGCCGGTAAGCCTCGGCCTCCATCTCGGCCTTGTACGCACGCAATTGCGCGGCGATCTCCTTTTCGAAACTTTTTAGCGTCTCGCGCGGCGAATTTGCGAGCAGCGAACGGTCGAGCACCTGCTCGATGTGGCCAAGCGTCTTGTCGACAGCCTCGAGATCGGCGGAAAGCCCGGTCGAAAGCTCTTCAAGACGCACGATCGCCCGCGCGATGTCCTCGGCCAAGCCGTCGGACTCGACCGCGCGCAAACCGACAATCGCTTCTGCGATGTGAGATCGCACGGCCTCGGGACTCAGTCCGTCGGCCTGGGTGGCGTCGTCGTTTCCCTTCCCGGCCTGCGAAGCCGCCCACTCGCCGAACTGCGTCTCGACTTCCTCGCGGCAATAGAAGAGGCTCTTGATCGTTCGCGTACCGGGCGGCTGCTTGTCAAAAACGTCAAAGACCGATTCCACCGCTCGGATCACGATGTGCAGCGGTATGCCGCGGGATTTCCAGTCGTCGATAAGCGCCCAGTCGAGCGGACTCAGCAGCAAATGCTTGCCCCGGCGGCGGACGAACGTCTCTTCGATCTCTGTGAAATAGTTGAAGTAGTTCAAGTTGAGATTTGATTATCAATTATCAATTATCGATTATCAATTGGTTATGCGCGTCGCCATCATCGCTTCTGAGGCCGTTCCTTACTCGAAAACGGGCGGGTTGGGTGACGTGGCCGGCGCGCTGCCAAAGGCGCTGAAACAGATCGGCGTCGATTCGCTGTTGATAACGCCTTGCTACTGGCAAACCAAGGGCGAACACCTTTGGAGCACGGCGATCGACGACCTGTGGCTGACCTGGCGCGGGCGACGCGTGAGGGCGAAGGCCTTCTACAGCGAGGCCAACGGGTCGCCGACCTTTCTTATCGACTATCCGTCGCTTTTTCATCGGGACTCGATCTATGGATACACCGAGGACTACGAGCGTTTCGCGTTCTTTAGCCACGCTGCACTGGCCCTGATCGAGCGTCTCGGCCCGGCGCCGAATATCGTCCATCTGAACGACTGGCACACCGGGTTCGCCGCCGTCGAGCTGGCTATGCGGCGACGTCGACAGGCCTACTGGCGAGGCACCCGCAGCGTCTTCTCGATCCACAACATGGCCTATCAGGGCGGGTTCGGTTTAGCTGAATTGCCAAGTTTAGGTTTTACTTCAACCGATTCGCGAAATATCTTTAGTTTCAATGGTTACGCATCGGCGATGAAGGCGGGACTTGAGGTTTCGGATACGCTCTCTACGGTCTCGCGACGATATGCCCACGAGATCCAGACTCCCGAATTCGGTCACGGCCTCGACTGGCTCACCCGCCAGCGGTCGCACCGTTTGATCGGAATTACGAACGGCGTCGATTACGAGGTCTGGAACCCGGCGACCGATCCGGAACTACCCGCCCATTATTCGATCGACAACCTTTCGGGCAAACGTGAATGCAAGCGGGCACTGTTGGAACAGTTTAGCTTGCCCATCGAACTTGACCGGCCAATTTATGCCAGCGTGACGCGATTGACCGCCCAAAAAGGTGTCGAGTTGATCCGCCAGGGCGCGGGCGACATCCTGGCGGCCGGCGGTTTTTTCATTGCACTGGGTTCGGGCGAAGGTGATTCCGAACGATTCCTGCAGTCGCTGCGCGATCATGCTCCTTCGCGAGTGGGCGTCTACATCGGCTATAATGAAACATTGGCACATCTTATCGAAGCCGGGGCTGACATTTTCCTGATGCCGTCGAAGTTCGAGCCTTGCGGGTTGAACCAAATGTACTCGCTTCGATACGGGACTGTGCCCATCGTGCGCGCCGTCGGCGGCCTGGACGATACGGTCGAGAATTGGGACCCGGTCACTAAGACGGGCAACGGCTTTAAGTTCAGGCGGTTTCGCTCGGACCGTTTGCTTGAAAAGATATACGAAGCGCGATTCGCGTACGAGGACAAAAAAGCGTGGGCCAAGATACAGCGGAACGGGATGTCAATCGATAATTCATGGGAGAATGCGGCTCGGAACTACGTGGAGCTTTACCGCTTCACAATGGACAATTGACAAATGACAATGGACAATAGCGATTGACTCCCCAAGCTAGTTTGTATGGACAACTGGTCAAATCGCGAGAATCCGTTGCGCGATAAATCTTATTCCTTTGCTCTAAGGATAATTCGCCTTTACAAAGAACTTAGCGTTGCGCAGCGGGAATATGTCTTGTCCAGGCAGATCCTTCGATGCGGAACCTCAATCGGCGCGAATGTGGCCGAAGCGAATCAGGCGCAGTACCGGGCAGACTTTATTAGTCAGCTGTCGATCGCGCTTAAAGTAGCCGTCGAAACTGAATATTGGCTCGGCC
>CAZSOE010000198.1:0-4957 GCA_964608335.1 uncultured Chloracidobacterium sp. | reverse complement strand
ACCGAAACCAGATCGACTGGAGCAAAGTCGAACGCGTCCTCGTCGTGAAGCTGCGTTCGATCGGCGACACGGTGCTGGCGACGCCATCGCTGATCGCACTCAGGCGGTTCCTTCCCGACGCACAGATAGACATCCTGCTTGAGGACTGGGTCGCGCCGGTGCTGGATGGGCTTGATGCCGTCGATAGCGTCGTCTCGATCCCCACGAAGGACACGTTAATTCTACGTCACACACGTTCTATGTTAACCCCGCGCGTCGCGCGTCTTCTCGGACGGGATCCCGAGAAAATCTCGACACGAGAGATCTACGGAAGAGCCTCGCGAACTGACCTCATCCTCGTTCGAGCGGCTATTGCGTGGAAGCTGCGCGAAACGAAATACGATGTTGCGTTCAACCTGCATGGTGGCACGACCGCGACCGGGTTTGTCCGGGCCAGCGGCGCAAGGCACCGCGTGGGTTTCGCCTATTACCAATACTCCTTTCTTTACAATCACTTACTGTCGTCGGCGAGCGATTTTTGGGGACGGGAAAAGACGCATTCGGCTGAGCAGCAGCTTGCCCTTCTCGGTTCGGTCGGCGTGCCGGTCGACGACCGGCCCAAAAGCCGCCTCGCTGTCACTGAAAGCGCGAGCCGATCTATCGACGACCGGCTCGCCAACTCCGAACTCCATACTCCGCACTCGGCGCTCGCCCTGCTGCATCCGGGAACGGCGTTCTTTACGAAGCAGTGGCCCGTCGAGAATTTCGCGCGGACGGCCGAGCATCTGGCCGGGCGCGGCTTCGACGTCCTCGCGATCTCATCGAAGGCCGAATCGGCGACCCTTGACGAACTTGTCGCCGCGAGCAAAGTCCCGATAACGACTTTCGACGACCTTACTTTGCCCGAGATCACGGCGCTTGCGTCAAAGGCAAAAGTCTTCGTCGGAAACGATTCGGGAATCGCTCACATCGCCGCGGCGGTAGAAACCCCGAGTGTCGTTATCTTTGGCTCGTCGAACCGCACTCACTGGCGGCCGTGGACCGATGCTCCGAACGAGATCGTTTACGAAGAATTCGCATGTCAGCCTTGTTCGGGCTATGAGTGTAAGGAGTATGGCGAGCCGCGGTGCATTCTCTCGGTGCGGCCAGAAAAGGTATTTGAGGCGATCGAGCGTGTTCTCTCACGCCGGAAGTGATCAATTCATCGCGTTGGAGACCACGTGTGTCTCGTCAAGCTCGACGATCAGCGCGTCGTTAGATGGCGGCGGCTCGTCCTCGCTCGCGGCCGCACGCTTGCGGCTGCTCTTTCGTAGGTACATCGCCTTGTCGGCCGCGATGATCATCTGGTCGAACGATTCGCCGCTGGCCGGGTAGCCGGCACTGCCGAGGCTTACGCCGACCGAGGCCGTGTTGCCATCGGAAACAGGCAGCCGGAAAGCGCGGACCGCTCGTTCGATGCGTTCGCAGAGGTCCGCAACGGCTTCGGCCGTCGTTTCCGGCACCAGCGCAACGAACTCGTCGCCGCCGTAGCGGGCCAGGAAATCGTAATCGCGAAGCTGTCCGCGAATGACCCGGCCGATCTGGTTCAATAGCTCGTCGCCAACCTTGTGCCCAAACGAATCGTTCACGGCCTTGAACCCGTCGAGGTCGAGCATCAGCAGCTGGAAGCTAGTCCCGCCGCGTCCCGCACGAGCAACTTCTTTGTCGAACTGCATCTGCAGGCTCCGCGCGTTGGGCAAGCCGGTCATCGGATCCGTCAAGGCGTGCGTCTGTGCCTCGGCGTGTTCGAGCGATTTGTCGATCGCGTCGGCGGCGATACGCGAGATGGTTTCGAGCAGACGAATATGCTCGTCGCCATAGGTCTCGAGCTTTGAGGCGTAAAGGCTGACCGCTCCGAGAAGGTTTCCATCGGCGACTAGAGGGACACAGGCCATGGTCGAGTAGAACCCGGCCAGTTCGGGCCGCATATACGCAAAATCAAGGTCGGGATCGCCGTTAAGGACGTTCTGTTGTTTCTTGAGGGCAACCCCGGTAACTCCCTGCCCAACCTTGACCCGTTGCGATCCGAGCGCGATAGCGTTCTCGCCCTCGACGTGTGCCGCGGACGCGACCTGCTTCTGCTCGTCGAGCAGATAGACAACGCAGGACTCGGCGGGGACAAGTTCAAGCAGGGTTTTTGCAAAGAGATCGAGCGATTCCCGAAGCGAAACTGATGAGCTAAACTCGCGGGCGAGTTCATAAAGGCTGAAAACCTCACGATTGGCAAGCTTTATCTGTTCGACGTAGGCGTGGCCCGCGGTAGCCGCCTCGGAATCGGTGTAACTCAGGCCATTGGCAACTATTTCCTCCTCTAACGTACCCAGGTTGCGCATTAGGACCGAGACGATCGACGGATCGAAACGCAGGCCGGCTTCCCCCTGGACGATCTGTCGGGCCTTTTCGCGCGGCAAGGCCGCGCGATACGGACGGTCACCCCGCAACGTGTCGAAAGCGTCCGCAACCGCGAGGATGCGAGCTGTTAGCGGTATCTGCTCGCCGACGAGGCCTTCGGGATACCCTTGACCATCCCAACGTTCGTGGTGGTAGCGAACGGTGGGCACGACAGGGTAGTCGAAACCTATCTTTTCGAGTATCGAGGCACCCACCTCGGCGTGGATCTTGGTCTTTTCGAACTCAGCGGGCGTTAGTTCGGACGATTTATTAAGTATGTGGTCGGGCACCGCGAGTTTGCCGATGTCGTGAAGCAAGGCTCCCGTCCGAAGTGCATTGATATCGCTCTCCTCTAGCCCAAGGATCTTCCCGATACCGACGGCATAGATCTGGGTCCGGCGGACGTGACCTATCCCGACCTGGTCGCGAGCGTCGATCGCCGTAGCAAGTGCCTCAACAGTTGCCAAATGGATGCGGCTCGCCTCTGAGATCTCGCAAGTTTTCTCGGCAAGGCGTTTAACATGCAGCCGGTAGGCGAACCCCGCAATGATCGCTATTGGGCCGGCAACGAGTGCGAACTCCCACCCGAATCGCAAAAAGAGCACCGCAAGGAAGAGACACAAAAGGCCACCCGAAACGGGCCAAATGATACGATCCGGCAGCCGGGGCGTGACTGGCAGAGGGCTTTTCATAAAAGTTCGCGGGAGAACGGGGCATCGCATCCCGATGCCGTAGCGCTGCAGGAGCGCTACACACGCAATTCAAATGCCGTGCCACATCCCGGCGACTCGCGCGTAGCTGTAAGTTATTGAAAAATAAGGTGAGTTTGTTTTCGTTGGAGTCCGGCTGGACGTCAATGTGACCGACCGGTCGGTCTTTCTGACAGCAGACGGAGTTAGTATCGGTCCTCTTCGAAATCGTAGCTCGAGAATTCGTCCTCGTGCGGGCCATCGCCTTCCTCAGAGCCATCGTGCAGGTCGAGCTCGATAGGGTCGAGGCCGACGACTACCAACCTGGCCCCGCACTCGTCGCAGGCTATGTCGTCGCCCTGTTCCGAGTCGGCGTCAACGTAAACTTCCTCGGTGCACTCAGGACAAATAGATGTGGGCATTCCTTAGATCTCCGTCTGCTGAAGGTCTGGTATTGGAATAAAATACCGCGCCTTTTTTCGTTTGTAAATCGCGCCGTAAAAAAACCTTTACGCGGGCCCGGTATTTGTTCTAGAATCATAAATGAGCTTGCTCCCATACCTGCAAGCGTAATCAGCTCACCTGTACTTTTCCCGCATCGCTTCAATAAGTCAGACCCTTAGGGCTGCGCTATGGATTCAAAGATAGGGCTAATAATCCAGCTAGCCGGAGTTTCCCTGATCACGTTACTGACCCTGTTTTTACGGCGGTCGATAAATGTTCCGGCGCTCCGCCACTGGACCAATTCCTGGCTGTTTCTTTGTTTCGCGCTGTTTTGCCTGCGGCTGGCGTTTAGCTACGAGGAATACTCGACCCAGCTTTTCAGCTTCTATTTTCTTACGGAATACGTCTTCGGATTTCTCCTGGTCCAGGGGTGTCGAAGTTTGGCGCGTGATCGGGACGTTCGCTTCCGTCAAGAGTTACTCATTCTGCCATTCGTCCTCGTCGCGTTCGGACTGCCGTTCCTGGGTGACGATTTCAACCTTGTTTTCAACGTACACTCGCTGATACTTGCGGGCTTTTTCGCTATCGCAATGATCGCCCTGTGGCGAACGCGACTCGGCACCTTCGGTTGGAAGGTCATGCTCGTTGGGCTTGGGTTACTTGCCCTCGACTTCTTGCAGTATTTTGTCGTTTTCTCATTGCGTCAGCGACTGATCATCGAGTTCGACTATCTTCAGTATAATTCGGTGATCGATCTCGTCCTGCAGATCCTTCTTGGTTTTGGGATGGTGATCATCCTCCTCGAAAAGGTCCTGGCGGACGCCAAAGTAGCTAACGAAAAGTTGCAGAAAGCCCAGGAAAAGCTAGAGGAGCTGGCCCATATTGATCCGTTGACGACGGCCCTCAATCGTCATGCGTTTCACAGCTATCTCAAGCGTCAGGGCAGCGAGGGTCAGACCGTCTCGGGTTGCGTAGGCTTCTTTGATGTTGACGATCTGAAAACGGTGAACGACATTTACGGACACGCGGTCGGCGACATTGTGATCAGGGCGGTGGTCAGGGCGATCCGCGAGATCATTCGGGCCGAAGACCTGATCTTTCGTTGGGGCGGCGATGAGTTCTTTGTGCTAATGATCGGCCTCGATGCGACGACGGCTAACAGCAGGATGGCCAGAATGGAAAAGCTGCTCTCGAACGTCCGGATCGAGGGCGTCAATCATGCGCTCGCCATTCGTGTATCGCACGCGTTCGAGGATTTTGGCACCCTGGACGACCTCGAAGCGGCGATCACGCGAGCTGACGCCGGAATGTACCGGCGAAAACAGGAGCGGAAAGGAAAGCTCAAGGAACAAGGTGGGGCGGATCTTCCGGTGCCGGTGCCGCTGCCGAAACCCGACCCCGTCTCTACAGTTTCT
>CAZSOE010000197.1:0-4970 GCA_964608335.1 uncultured Chloracidobacterium sp. | reverse complement strand
AGAAAAAACGCGTAACCCGTTCGCATCGGATTCTAGCCCTCGAGCTGCGCGTCCATTGTGATCTCGGCGTTGAGCAGCTTAGAGATCGGACAGCCTGTTTTTGCGTTGTTTGCAGCGGTCATAAAAGCATCGTTGTCGGCACCGGGAATGCGGGCGCGGACCTCGAGATGGACAGATGTTACGGCAAACCCTTCGCCGACCTTTTCGAGTTTGACGCTCGCTTTGGTTTTGATGCTCTCGGCGGTCATTTCGGCTTTGCCGAGCTGGCCCGAGAGCGCCATCGAGAAACAGCCCGCGTGCGCGGCGGCGATCAATTCTTCAGGATTCGTTCCGATGCCGTCCTCGAAGCGTGTGCTGAACGAGTATTGCGTGTCCTTGAGCACGCCGCTGTCGGTTGAGATCTGTCCTTGGCCGTCCTTTAGCCCGCCGTTCCACTCTGCAGATGCGTTACGTATCATGTTTTGCTCCTTGTAGTATGCCTAATTTAGCGTAAGGCGCGGCTGGATGCTAATCACGGAATGCGCGATAAACTAAATTGCCGATGCCAACCGAGGAACCTCGTCCCATATACGCGATAGCCGGCCCGACGTGTTCGGGAAAGACTGCTCTTGCCGTTGAGCTTGCGCTGCGCACCGGTGGTGAGGTCGTCAATTTCGATTCCGTACAGATCTATCGCGGTATCCAGATCGCGACGGCGAAGCCGACGGAAGAGGAGAAGCGAGGTGTGCCGCATCATTTGATCGGCTATGTCGATCCGAATGTAAATTACACCGCGGCGGACTGGGCGGTTGACGCGACGGAGAAAATCGTCGAGATCGAGGCACGTGAGCGGCTTCCGATCCTTGTCGGCGGAACAGGCTTTTATCTTCGAACTCTGCGACAACCGCTCTTTGAAAGCCCGAAGACAGACACGAACCTGCGGGAGCGATTTCGGGCGATCCAGGCGGCGCACGGCCCCGAGCATCTGCACCGGATGCTGACGCGGGTCGATCCTGACGCTGCATCCAAGCTGCCGCCTCGTGACTATCCCCGGGTGATGCGTGCCCTGGAGGTTTTTTTTCAGACCGGCGAGCCGATGAGTGTGCAGCAGCCAAATCGTGGCCAGCCCCCCGAGTTTGCCGAGCGGATCCGGCTGTTCGTTCTTGATCCGCCTCGCGACGAACTCTACGAGCGAATAAACCGCAGGACGGAAGACCATTTTGCGGCGGGTCTGGTCGATGAGGTGAAACAATTGCGGGCCGGCGGCGTAAGAGACGACGGAAACGCTCTTGGCGCACATGCGTATCGGCGTGTTTGCGAGTATCTGCGGGGCGAGCGGACGCTGGAATCAGCGTGCGAGCAGAGCAAGCAGGACGTCCGCAATTATGCCAAACGTCAACTGACATGGTTCCGGCGCGAGCCCGACGCTGTCTGGCTTTCCGGCTTCGGCGACTCGGCAGACGCCCGCGACCGGCTGTTTGAGCAGGTCGCGGCGGAAGACGGTTGATTTCGGCCCCGCCATTCAATCTGATATAATCGGGAACCACGTTTTAGCTGTTGACGTAGTGATCACGCTTGATCTAGGGAGATCGGTATGGAAAAACCGGCTGCTCAGAATATTCAAGATGCCTTTTTGAACTCGGCGCGCCGCGAGCGCGTCAATGTGGTGATACACCTTTTGCAGGGAGCGACGGCTTCGGGACGCATCAAGAGTTTTGACAAATTCTCAGTGCTTCTCGATGTCGGCGGTGCCGAAGTACTGATTTTCAAGCACGCCATTTCTTCGATCTCGCAGGAGCGTAAGTCAGCCGCGGCCGAGCCGTCATCTTGAAAGGAAAATTCATAACGTTCGAGGGCATCGACGGGAGCGGGAAGTCCACGCAACTGAGAATGCTCGTAGGTGACCTGCGCGCTCGCGGGGTCGATTGTCTCGCAACGTGCGAGCCCGGTGGAACGCCGTTGGGCCGCCGGCTGCGCGAGGCGTTTCTTGAAACCGAAGAGACGGTGGCGCCGATGGCCGAGCTGCTGTCTTTTGCCGCCGACCGCGCCCAGCATGTCGAGTTCCTGATAAGACCCGCGCTTGCGGAAGGCCGGGTCGTGATCTCGGACCGCTACGCGGACGCCACCTTTGCATACCAGGGAGCGGGCCGCGGGTTCACCGAGCGCCAAGTCGACCAGGTGATCGAGCTTGCGACGGGCGGGCTCAAACCGGATCTAACGCTTTTTTTCGACATCACTGTCGACGAAGCCCTGCGACGAATGATCGAGCGTGACGAAACGGCCGGGGAAAAGAACCGTATGGACCAGGAGGCGGCCGAATTCTATATTCGTGTCCGCGATGCGTATCTTGGCATCGCAAAGCGCGAGCCCCGCCGTTTTCGCGTGATCGATGCGGGGCGGTCGCCGGAGATCATTCATGCCGATGTGGTCGCATTGGTTTGTAATGAATTGAAGATCGATGTTCACTGACCTCGCCGGCAATCTGCACGTCAAGCATCTGCTCAAGCGGCTGATCGCATCGGACCGCGTGCCCAACTCGCTGCTCTTTGCGGGCGACGACGGGATCGGGAAGCGGCAATTCGCCTTCGAGCTTGCTCGTGCTCTTATGTGCCCGGATCCGCGTGACGGTGAAGGCTGCGGCGTCTGCGCGACCTGTCGTCGTATCGGCAGGTTCGATATTCCGACATCCACGGACAAGAACAAGGACGATTTCAAGAAGGTCTTTTTCGGTGGACATATCGATATCGGACTGCTCGTCGCATACAAACGGCTTATCCTTGTCGATGCCATCCGGGACCTCGAACGGCATGCCAACTATCGCCCGTTCGAAGCGCGCGCGAGAGTTTTTATCATCGACGAGGCCGAGCGGATGAACGACGAAGCCTCAAACGCCCTGCTGAAAACGCTCGAAGAACCGCCCTCCACAACGCATATCTTTCTCATCAGCTCAAAGCCCGAGAGCCTGCTCCCGACCATCCGCTCGCGAGCACAGGTGCTCAGGTTTGCACCGGTATCCGTCGACGAGATCGAGCGATATTTGATCGATCAACAGGCAGTACCGCACCACGATGCG
The DNA here is from genome assembly GCA_964608335.1 of uncultured Chloracidobacterium sp. Classification (GTDB taxonomy): domain Bacteria; phylum Acidobacteriota; class Blastocatellia; order Pyrinomonadales; family Pyrinomonadaceae; genus OLB17. The sequence goes on along the minus strand of CAZSOE010000197.1, from coordinate 1,918 downwards.
CATATCGCGGCGCGGCTCGCGCGCGGAAGCATCGGTCGCGCGGTGTCGATCAATCTCGGTGAGTATGCCGATCGGCGAGCGTCAATGGTCGCCGTTCTAAAGGCGGTTATCGATACGGGCGACGTTTCAACATTGCTTCGTATTTCCGAGCAAATGAACGACGCCAAGAATAAGGAGGCATTCGAGGAGAATATCGCGATCCTCGAATCGCTGATCCACGACGTGTGGTCGCTGGCAGCGTCGGGCGACCCGACTCGCATTGCGAATGCGGACCTGGACGATCAACTTGAGAGCCTCTCGACAATGGTCCGCACCGCGGATCTCGCCGAATGGCTTGCCGCCATTCAAACAATGCGAGAAAATCTCGTAGTGAATATCAATCGGAGGATGGCCACGGACGCGCTTTTTTCGTCGATGGCGCGAGTTTGAGGTCACAATGCAGATCGAGCAAGAATTTCTGCCGTTCAAGTTGCCGCCGTTAGCGGTGAGGTTTACCGCGGCTATCGGTGCCATCGGCCTGGGCACTGGAGCGGCATTCGTGGCGGCATTTGACCCGGCCAGGTCGACGTTCTTTCCGGTCTGTCTCTTATATTCGCTCACCGGCCTGGCCTGCCCGGGCTGCGGTCTGACGCGCGGATTCCACGAACTGTTCCATGGCCGGTTCATTCCCGCGGTGGATTTCAATCTGTTTGTACCAGTGTGGGCGGTGATCTTTGCCTACGTCTGGGTCTCGCTCGCGCTGCTTGCGGTCCGTGGTCGAGGCCTGCCGATGTGGATGACGTCGCCCAGATTTCTATGGGGCTTTCTTATCGCGTTGCTTGCCTTCGGCGTGCTGCGGAATATTCCCGCGTGGCCGTTTACTATCCTCTTCCCATAAGATACAGCCACCGAGAACACAGAGGACACCGAGCAGGATCTTCCTGTGTGATCTCCGTGTGCTCTGTGGCTAACTTATCTGGACCAGCTTGTTCGCGGGGAGGGGTTTTGCGGTTGAGCCTTCCTTGCGGAGTTGTTCGACCTCTTTTACGAATTCTTCGACGATGTCCTCGCCCGCGACGCGGCGCATCGGCACGCCATCCTTGAAGATCATCCCAACATTCCGTCCGAATGTTATGCCAAGCTGGCTGTCGTGAGCTTCGCCCGGGCCGTTGACGGCGCAGCCCATGATCGATAGATGCAGCGGCTCTTCGACGTGAGCCAAGCGACGTTCTACCTCGGTAACGATCTCGACAAAGTTATCGATATCGAGTCGTCCGCATGTCGGACACGCGACGACGGTCACGCCCCGTTTGCGCAAGTCGAGCGACTTGAGAATTTCCCACGCGACACGGACCTCCTCGTGCGGCTCGGCTGCTAAGCTTACACGGATCGTGTCGCCGATCCCTTCGTGGAGCAGCATGCCGATGCCGATCGCCGATTTGATCGTGCCGCCAAATGGCGTGCCTGCTTCAGTTACGCCGAGATGCAGCGGGTAATCAACTTGTTCGGCCATCAACCTATAAGCCGCGACCATGCGATTTACATCCGACGCTTTAAGCGAAATTATCGTGTCCGAAAAGCCGAGGTCCTCAAGAATGCGAATGTGCCGCATACCCGATTCAACCATCGCCTCGGGCGTCGCGGTACCGTATTTCTTTAGCAGGTCTTTTTCAAGCGAGCCGCCGTTGACGCCGATGCGGATCGGGACCTTGCGCGCTTCAGCAGCCCGGACGACCTCGCGAACGCGGTCGATCTTGCCGATGTTGCCGGGATTGATCCGCAGCTTATCGATACCTGCATCAAGCGCTTTTAGCGCGAGCTTGTAGTGAAAGTGAATATCCGCGACGATCGGCACATCCGTCCGCTTTCGTATCTCGTATATCGCCGCCGCAGCATCGTCATCCGGCACCGCGATGCGAACGATCTCGCAACCAGCCTC
>CAZSOE010000196.1:0-4976 GCA_964608335.1 uncultured Chloracidobacterium sp. | reverse complement strand
CTCTCATCTTCTCCTCCTTGAACAAAGGCCAAAGGCCAAAATAGCCCACAAAGCGTTGATCCGGACGGAACCAATCGCCTGTGAACCCGGGCGCAGGCGCGATTATTGCACTCTATCAACCAGAAATCAAGCAAATTATTTCCAAGTGACTGAAAAGCAATCTCTTAGCCGCCCGGCCTGTGGCGATACACCAGCGAGGACGCCGGCCTGATCTTGTCACATATGAGCCTCTGCGTATTTAAGAAGTCGCCTTGCGAACTCGCCCGCGTCGCCGCGCGTGCCCGAAACGACGACCGAGGATTTCACTACCTCGCCAAGCACCCTAAGGGACATCTCGGGCCGACGGCGAAGCGGGAGGCTGAATTGAAGCAGGTCAATTAGTGCCCGTCCTTTGCTCACCCGACGCGGGCGCCAACTTTTCTGATCCGGGTCGTAAGAGGTGAACAGTACAAGGCCCACCTGTATTGGTGACCTTCCGGCGCGGCCGCCAAGGTCACTGAGGCCAAGCTCGAAAGCTTGATATCGCCCATCGTCAGTTCGCATCGAGACCGGGCGGGCAAACGGATGGACGCGGCCCTTTGGATCAAGAACGGCAAAGTCGTCGGAGTAGTATTCGGCGCCCAGGCGAACCAGCTCGGCGACGAGGGTCGATTTTCCCTGAAAACTATCGGCCGGCATCAGGATCGCCTTACCATGCCAGCCAACGACACCCGCGTGGACGAAAACGCGGTCCGGCGCCGACTCCGCGACTGTCACCCGGACCACGGCGTCGAAGAGCTTGAAGAACTTGCGACGCGACCGGCCGGTCGAAAGCCGCTCGCCGTCGCGGATCAGACTAAGGTACCCGCTCGCGCTGCGGTTCAGCTCAAAGGTATGGTCGCAATGCGTTCTTATGGTGCGAAGATCGTTTAGCAAGGAGCGACGGGCGACAGAAGCGGCCTCGTCAACGATCGCCTGGTCGTTACCCGTGATCGACACGGTCACACCATATGATTCGAATCGAAATGGCCGGATGCCTCGGAGTTGCTTTGTCGGGCCGCGGCGATGCATGGGTCAACTCAACGCGCGTCGCGAAAAACAAAGGAAAAGCAGGAAAAGGGTCAAGAGGATCACCACGGGAGCGATCGCGAAACTGATGTCAGCACGAAACTGCACGGACAGAAGCACCGTGGCAGACAGTACCGACGCAAGCACCCCGTAGATCACGGTGACCGACATATGGGAATAGCCCGAAGAAACCAGCCTCTGGAAAAGATGTTCCCGGTGGGCCATCCAGATCTTTTCGCCGCGGACCGCACGGCGCAGTAAGGTAACGACCGAGTCGAACAGGAAGAACCATACGAAAAGCACCGCGGCGATCGGCAGCAGGTCGGGATGCTTGACCGCGATCGTCCGTGCGAGCAGCGGAAGGGCGGCGAATGTGAAACCCAGGAACGCGCTGCCGACATCACCCATAAAGATGCGCGCCGGGTTCCAATTGTGGACAAGAAAGCCGAGACTTGCGAATGCTATGACGCCGCTGAACAGGAAAAGCGCGGGCATCTCAAGAATGTATCCAAGCACCAGCCAACCGATCCCCGCGATCACCGCCTGCAGGCCGGCGAGCCCGTCGATGCCGTCCATGAAATTGTAGGAATTGACCATCCAGACGATCCAGATGAATGTGAGCACGTACCCAAAGTTCCCGAGCTGCAACCCGCCCAGCATCGTAATGCCGTGCCACGTATCCACGTCGACGATAAGCAGGATGGCGGCGACGGTGTGCGCAAGTAATCTCCAGGTGAAACGGATCGGTTTGATGTCGTCGAGAAAGCTGATCGCGGCGATCAGAAGTGCGCCGAGGAAGTATCCCCACGAGAACGTCCCGGAAACGAATACCGAGATAGGCACATATGTCAGCAGACAGATCACTACGATAACGATCCCGGCACCGTGGGGCGTCGGTTCGCTATGGGAGCTTCTCTCGTTCGGGATCGCCAGGATCTCGTTGCTCAGGCTAAGCCGCCGATACAACGCAACGCCCAGATAGGACGAGCAGAAGATCACAATAAAGACTAGAATGCCGCCGAGAAGCATGGGGGTCGAAAGATTGATTTAGTCAAATGTGGCCGATCGATGTCAAATTGACGTAGGCGAGCGGCGGAGCGCTTGAGCATAGGCCCGGGTCGCTGCCTCGGGCGAGTATTTTCCTTCGGCGGCCAGCCGGGCGCGTTCGCCCATGGCAGGCAGGTCGGCCCGTTTCGCATATGCTTCGAGTATTACCTGAACAAGTCCGTCCGGGTCGCCAGGTTCCAGATGCCAGCCTATCTTCTCTTCTTCAACGACCATGCACAGCTCGGAGGTAGGATCTCCGAGGGCGATCAGAGGCTTGCCGGCCGCCATGATGTTGTAGGTCCGGCTTGGCATCGCCGTGCCCCACATTCCGCGAACCAGAGCAACGAGGGCCAGGTCGCAAGCATTCAGGAACTGCGACTGTTCGTTCCACGGCCGATATCCGAGTATCGTGACGTTCTTCATCGCCGCCTCAGTCGCGCGGGCCTCGAGCCATTTCTTCTTCACGCCTTCACCGATAAAGACAAAATGGATCTCGTCGCGATCGGCCAGGCGGCCGGCACATTCCATTATGGTCTCGACATCGGTCGGGTGACCGATGTTGCCGGCGTAGAGCAGCACGAACTTCTCAGAGAGGCCGAGCTCTGAGAGCAACGCATTGCTGCTGCGCGGGGCGGGCGTCACGGTCTCGAGATCCGCCCAATTCGGTATTGTGATTACGGGCACGTCGAGGCCCACCGTCTTTCGAAGGAACAGCTCCCTCATGTCGCGGCCCATGACGATGATCGCGGCGGCATATTTGTAAACCCATCTATTAAAAAAATGGACGATCTTGACAAAGAAAGAGTTCGGTCGAGCTGCTCCGACCGCCACGAGGATCTCCGGATAGCTGTCCTGGACAAGCAGCGTGAACCCGGCACCCTTAAGAAGGCATGCCATTGCGGTCGTGACCGGCAAACTCGGTGGCGCGGTAACCACGAGAACGTGATCTCCGGCCTTGAACCGGCGAAGTGATCTGACGAACACCGATAAACCGATCGTGAGCATGTTGACGAGCCTGAGTGCAAACACGTTCTTGTCGAACGTTGTACCCGACGCCCGAAATATCTCAACGCCGTTCCGCACCTCGTGGGCAGGCGCCTTCATGCCGCGCGACATATGTTTTGGCTGGCCGGTGATGACTTTTACAGTCCGGTCTTTGCCAAGGCCCTCGGCAATAGTTGTCAGGTAGTAGCCGGTCGAGATCTCTTCCGGGTAGTAAACTTCCGTGAGGACCCAAAGGACGTTCTCTGGCCGGCCGGAGTCAACAGACTCGCCTTCCGATCGGAGGTGCTTCGGAACTTCTCCGCTCATCTACTACGAAATGTGGCGACGAAGGCTGGTATAGCCGAGAACGATCTTGCTGACGGTTTGGGAGACATTTGATACCAGGTACTCACGCGGTGCCGTCCAGCCCGCCGGCTGGGCGATCGCAAGCTCAACGGCTCGTGCTATCCAGTCTGCATCACCGCCGGCGAGGATGTTGCTCCCGCATTCGACGGTTTCGGGCCGCTCCGTGACATCGCGAAGCGTCACGTTAGGTATCCCGAGGATCGCGCATTCTTCCTGAACCGTTCCGCTGTCGCTAAGTACCGCGAGTGAATTCTTCTCGAGTTTCACAAAATCGAAAAAGCCGAGGGCCTTGAGCAGCCTGACCTTCGACGGGTCGACCTTGATACCCGCCTGTTCGAGCCGTTGCGCGGTGCGCGGATGCACCGAGACGAGCACCGGCCTCGCAAACTTTTCGGAGATCTTTGCCAGGCCGTTGAGGATCCCGGCAAGTCGCGGTGCGAGGTCCACGTTCTCTGCGCGATGCAGGGTCACTAGAAAATACTCAAAGGGCTTGACGCTCAGTGCTTCCAGGATAGTGCTCGTTTCGATGTTGGCGTCGAAATGGTCAAGCACCTCCTTGATCGGGTTCCCGGTGACGAAGATCCTGTCGCGTTCGATGCCTTCGCGAACCAGGTTTTCCTTGCTTCGGTCGGTATACGGCATCAATACCGTGCTTGCATGATCGATGAGCCGCCTGTTCACTTCCTCCGGCACCCGATCGTCGAAACACCGGTTCCCTGCTTCCATATGGAATACGGGGATCTGCCGACGGGCCGCGACGATCGCCGACAGCGCGCTGTTCGTATCACCCAATATCAACACGCGGTCTGGCTTTTCGGAAGCGAGCACCTCATCCGTCTTTGCCAGTATTTGGCCGATCTGCGAACCAAAATCAGTTGCCTTTATCCCGAGATGGATGTTCGGAACCCGGATTTCAAGTTCGCGAATGAAAACGTCGCTAAGGCTCTCATCGTAATTTTGACCCGTGTGGACGGTGACGTGGTCGCAGTGCTGGTCAAGCACCTTCGAAATGAGGCTCAGTCGTATGATCTCCGGGCGCGTCCCGAAGATGGTCATTACCTTCATAGGATCCGCTCTCTCAGGCTGTGGCGAGGAATTGACCGATCTCGTGACCCGCTCCCATCAGAAGCGTACGGAGCTGATCGATCGGGAGGTTATTGTCCTTCGAAGAATATTCGCTTTCAAGCGCCTGGACGAAATCCTCGCTCGATCGCAGCTCGGGCAACACCGGCAGGATAACGTAATACTCGCCCCGCTCCACCGTTCGATAGCATTCTTCCTCCGAGACCATGATCTCATGCACTTTCTCACCCGGCCGAATTCCGTTGTAAACGACCGGCAGCTCTTTGTCGCCCATTATGACCGCAGCGACATCAACGATCTTCGCCGATGCGACCTTCGGGACGAACGTTTCGCCACGGCCCTCCGTTCTCACGGCTTCGAAGACCGTATCAACGGCACGGTCCAGGCTCAGCAGAAATCGCGTCATCTCGGGCAAAGTAATGGTGATAGGCTGGCCGTTCCGGACCTGA
>CAZSOE010000195.1:0-4991 GCA_964608335.1 uncultured Chloracidobacterium sp. | reverse complement strand
GCCTGGTTGGCGAACGACATATCCATCACCGAGGCCGGATGGCCTTCGGCGGCGGCGAGGTTGATGAGTCGGCCTTCGCCGAGAACGATCACGCTCTTTTTACCGTCTTTGCTGCGATATTCCTCGACAAACGGACGTCGCGTAACGGCCGGCTCGGACATGTCGCGAAGGGCGTCGAGGTTCAGCTCGAGGTCAAAGTGGCCGGAGTTCGCGACGATGGCTCCGTCCTTCATCACTTCGAAGTGCTCGCGGTCGATGACGTGGCGGTTGCCCGTGACCGTGATAAAGAAATCGCCGATCTTCGCGGCGTCCTTCATTGGCAGCACGCGGAAGCCGTCCATCACAGCCTCGATCGCCTTGATCGGATTGATCTCGGTGACCACGACATTCGCACCCAGACCGCGGGCACGCATCGCGACGCCTTTGCCGCACCAGCCGTAACCTACTGTGACCAAAGTCTTTCCGGCGAGCAGTATGTTCGTCGCGCGAATGACGCCGTCGAGCGTCGACTGGCCCGTGCCGTACCGGTTGTCAAAGAAATGCTTGGTCTGCGCGTCGTTGACCGCGATAGAAGGGAAGTTCAACACGCCGGCCGCGACCATCGCCCTGAGCCGGACGATACCGGTCGTCGTCTCTTCGGTCGTGCCGATGAGGTTTGGGACCAGCTCCTGTTTTTCCTTGATCATCGTGGCGACGACATCGCAGCCGTCGTCGATGATCATGTTGGGCTGGGTATCAAGTGCCGCCTTAACATGACGTATGTAAGTCTCAGTCGATTCACCCTTTATCGCCATGACCGGGATATTCCAGTCGGCCACAAGGGAAGCCGCGACGTCGTCCTGGGTAGAGAGCGGATTTGAGGCGATCAATGTCGCGTCCGCGCCGCCCGCCTGCAAGGTGCGAGCCAGATTGGCCGTTTCGGTCGTAATGTGCGCGCAAGCGACGAGTTTAACGCCTTCAAGCGGCTTCTCAACCTCAAAACGGTCGCGAATCAGCCTAAGAACCGGCATTTCGCGGTCCGCCCACTCGATGCGCTGGCGTCCCTGCGGTGCGAGATTGATGTCCTTTATGTCGTATTCCATTGAAATTGCTGGATCAGCCATTCGTTGCAACTCCTTTTTCCGCCGCGGTCCTCAGGGCTTCGGCCTTGTCGGTCCTCTCCCACGAAAATTCATCGTGGAGCCGGCCAAAATGCCCAAATCGCGCCGTCATTTTGTAGATCGGACGGCGAAGATCGAGGGTTTCAATGATCGCCTTGGGCGTAAGCGTGAAATTCTCGCGGACGATGTCGCCGATACGTTCGTCATCGATCGTTCCGGTGCCGTGCGTGTCGATCAAGACTGAAACCGGTTCCGCAACTCCGATAGCGTAAGCTAACTGAACAGTACACTTATCGGCGAGCCCCGCTGCCACGACGTTCTTCGCGATATACCGCGCCATGTAGGCAGCCGACCGGTCCACCTTGGTCGGATCTTTGCCCGAGAACGCACCGCCCCCATGCGGAGCGTAACCGCCATAGGTGTCAACAATTATCTTGCGGCCCGTAACGCCCGCGTCGCCCATCGGACCACCAACGACAAACCGGCCCGTCGGGTTGATATGATACTTCGTGCTGTCGTCGAGCAGGTCGGCCGGAATGACCGGTTTTATAACCTTTTCCATCACATCCGCGCGTATCTGTTCGATAGGCACATCCGCTGTCTGCGTCGATATTACAACCGCCTCGACCCGGAACGGCCGGCCGTCGCGATACTCGATCGAAACCTGCGATTTACCATCGGGCCGCAAATAGGGAATCGTCCCATCCCGACGCACTTCGCTTAGCTTTCGCGTCAGGTTATGCGCCATCTGGATCGGCATCGGCATCAGCTCGGGCGTCTCGTTGCAGGCGAACCCGAACATGAGTCCCTGATCCCCGGCTCCTCCCGTATCTACTCCCTGGGAAATGTCCGGCGACTGCGTCCCGATAGCATCGATGACACTGCAAGTATTCGAGTCATAGCCGTACTCGGCGTTGTCATAGCCTATCTCAGCGATCGTATCGCGGATGATGTCCTTGTAATTGACCTTCGCCTTGGTCGTGATCTCCCCCGCAACCACCGCGAGTCCTGTAGTTACAAGGGTTTCGCAGGCCACCCTTGCCGTTGGGTCTTGCGTCAAGATGGCATCCAAAATCGCATCGCTAATGTTATCCGCGATCTTATCCGGATGGCCCTCAGTCACAGACTCCGATGTAAATAAAAAGTTTCCGCTACTCAACTTATGTTCCTTCCTGTCTGCTTAATTACTTGAAAACGTGTCAGATAACAAAACGATTATGATAACGATTCAATGCCGGGGTGTCAAAGCGGGTGGGCGGTGGTTGGTTCCCGAATCTGTTGCGTCTGATAATAGATATTATGTACAATCAGCCGATCAACTCGGGCCAGTCGTCGGCAGGACCGTCGCCTTCGGCGGCCTCTGTCCGGGTCGAGGCGGCTGACAGGTCCAGGACCTTCTGCTCAACGAAGATCGGACAGTCCATGCGCAGCGCCAATGCGATTGCGTCGGAAGGCCGGGCGTCCAGCATTACAGGCTCATCGTTCGTATCCGAGAGCTCGATCCTCGCATAGAAGGTGTTTTCCTGGAGGTCTGTGATTATTACGCTCTTTGCCGCCAGCTGGCATTCAATGATGACATTGCGGAGCAGATCGTGGGTCATTGGCCGCTGCGGAACCACTTTCTCGATCTCCAGCGCAATGGCGTTTGCCTCGAATGCGCCGACCCAGATCGGCAGGACCGCTTCGGAGGTGATGCCCTTAAGCACGACGATCGGCGTATTCGTGTTCGGATCCATTATGAGGGCTCCGATCCTCACTTCAACCAAGTTTCCGTTCGTCATGCCCGCAAAACCTCGCCAAAAAGGGAATTTGCCTTGACCTCGGTTATCCGAATATCACGAACGCAGCCGACGAGGTCGCCGGGGCCGCGGAAATTAACAACCTTGTGACAAGTCGAATGACCGGTCAACCCGCCTTGCGTTCTGCTGGACCGGCCTTCAACAAGAACTTTAAGTATTTGCTTAAGATATCTTTGCAAACTATTGGCCTGCATGGATTTCTGAATCCGCTCAAGCTCGATGAAACGCAACGTCTTCTCCGCGGGGGAGACGTCGTCCCGCATTCCGAACGCGGGCGTTCCGGGCCTCGGAGAGTACTTGAAAATGTACGCGCTATCGAAGCCACAATATTCAACCATCGCGATCGTGTCGAGGAAATCTGCCTGGGTCTCACCCGGAAAGCCGACGATGATATCCGTCGTTAACGCGATGTTTCGCGAGGAGGCCTTTATTCGATCGACGTTGTCGAGATAACTCTCGATGGTGTGGCCGCGCCGCATGCGTTTCAGGACCGCGTTGCTTCCCGACTGGACCGGAAGATGCACCCAGTTGCAGAGATTCTCGTTCTCCTCTATAGCCTCAACGATCTCGGGCCGAAAGTCGCGCGGAAACGAGGTCGTAAATTTGACCCGCTCGATCCCTGTAGCCGCCACGGCGCGAAGAAGGCGGGCGAAGGGCGACTTCCCTTTCGTATCCTCTAATCCGGAATCTGTGTCCGGACGATAGCTGTTGACGTTCTGGCCGATAAGGTGGATCTCCTTTACACCGCGTTCTTTCAGGTCCCTGACGTGCCGAACGATCTGGTCAGCCGGTAGGCTCCGTTCGCGTCCTCGCGAGAACGGAACGATACAGTACGTACAGAACTTGTTGCATCCTTCGATGATCGGCACGAATGCCACGTAGGGCGAGTGCCGGTGGGTGTCGGCGACGGTCCAATCGTAATCAACTTCCCTTTCGCCGACGTCGACGATCCGCCGCCGGCCGCCAAGCGCGGCCTCTACGGCGCTCGATATCCGTCCGACGGCGCGCGTGCCGAGCACGAAATCAACACCGCCGATCTTTTCAAATATCGTCTCGCCTTCAAGCTGAGCGACGCAGCCCATGACGCCAACGACCGGTTTGCGAGGACGAGAATGGCGTACCTCTCCAACCCTCGTATATAACTTGTGTTCGGCTCGTTCACGCACCGAGCAGGTATTAAATATCACAACGTCGGCCGCATCTTCGTGTGGCGTCATCTCGAAACCGTCTTGAGCCAGGACCGTCGAAACGCGCTCCGAATCGGAGACATTCATTTGACAGCCAAAGGTTTCGAGATAAACTTTTTTCATATATGGCGGATACCGAGCGGGTCGTTTTCGGTGCGAGAGACTTTGTCCACCTGCATTTGCATTCCGATTATAGCCTCTTACAAAGCACAATCCAACTAAAACCGCTGGCGGAACGCCTGAGCGAGCTGGGCCAGAAAGCGTGTGCGATAACCGACTACGGAAACATGTACGGCGCGGTTTCGTTCTTCAACGCGATGCGGGCGAAGAAGATCAAACCGATCATCGGGTACGAAGCTTTTTTCCGTTTTGGCAGCCGATTCGACCGGTCGACGGCCGTCGAAGCAGGCGACCGGCCCTACTATAATTTGCTGCTTCTCGCACGCGATCTCATCGGTTATGAGAACCTAGTCTTTTTGGCATCTAAATCCTTCACCGAGGGGTTCTATTACCGGCCGCGGATCGATCTTGAGTTGCTCGCCCAGCGGTCGCAGGGTCTCATCGGGATTTCCACCGTTCGTCGAGGCCCCGTCGGTCATTTCCTGGCCGAAGGTAATGATGCGCGCGCGCGAGAAAATGCCGGTCTCCTTAGTGATCTGTTTGGGCCGGGCAACTTCTTTCTGGAGATAACTGAACCGTCGGATGAAGCCGGTCGGGAGCAGGTCGCTGAGACGGCACGATTCTCGTCAGCGAGCGATATTCCGATGGTGGCGACAAACGATGCCCATTACCTCAACCGAGAAGATGCCCGCGCTCACCAGGCTCTGATTTGCATCGGCGAAGGCCGCACGCTGGCCGACGGCGCGCGCGGTTTGACCGACAACCGCTACGTTCGCTCGGCCGAC
>CAZSOE010000194.1:0-5018 GCA_964608335.1 uncultured Chloracidobacterium sp. | reverse complement strand
TCAACCGCGCCTCCTCCGGCCGCCGCGTCGACGGTCATCTCCTTCATCTCGCGGCCCATCTTCTCCTGCATCTCCTGGGCCTGCCGCATCATCGATTCGAGGTCAAATCCACCGGGTAATTTCATCGCTTTTGATCACCTTTTCGTTCCAGATACTCAAGTCTAACATCCGCTGGTTGCCTTTGACGGTTCGGGGCGCAATATTTTCGTCGAATTCTGGTCAATTCAGGGTATAATTCCATTGAGGCCGCGACCCAAAGTCTGAGCGTCGCTTCCATGGGCCTCTCGCCGGCCGTTCTCCTTCGAACCCCTCGCGCCGCGCAAATAACACAAAAGAATAGAGGTGGAAGAATGACTAGAAAGTTGTTCCTGGTATGGATCGTCATCTTGGTTGCAGTTCTCGGGTCAAGTGCCCAAACGAGCACCGAATACTTTAATCAGGGCGTCAACTACGGGAAGGCCAGCGATTGGACAAATGCGATCACCGCATACTCCAATGCGATCCGCCAGAATCCGAATTACGAAGAGGCGATCCATAACCGCGGCATCGCCTACTGGAATCTCAAGAACTACGCGTTGGCCGTTGCCGACCTAAAACGAGCGGTCCAGCTGGCACCAAACGAAGCCGGTGCTTTTGCCGACCTGGGCAGCCTGCTGCTCGACTCGATCAATTGGGACACGACCAAGCCGGATTTTGAGGCGGCATATGGACATCTACAAAAGGCGCTTCGTCTTGAACCGGGTAACAAGTCCGCCACTGAGTCAATAATTTCGGTAGATTCTGCAAGGACGAATGCTAAGGCGCGCGCGGCCTATGACCAGGAAAAGTACGACGACGCCATCGCGCTCTACGCGCAGGCATTGGCCAAACGGCCGGAATACGGCGATGCACTTTTCGGCCGGGGACGAGCTCACCTCACCAAAGGGAACTATGATCTATCGATCGCCGACTACAATGCATACATCAAGATCAACCCGAATGAGCCCGCGGCGTTCACAAATCGCGGGTTAGCGTACTACTACAAAGGAAAATACGACGAAGCGATCGCGGATCAGACAAAGGCCATCACGATGAATCCAACTTGGCTGTCGGATGCCTATACGCGGCGCGGACAGGCCTTTTTGCAGAAGAAGGACCTTGTTACGGCGATCTCAGACCTGGAACAGGCCGTTAAGCTAAAGCCGGATTCTATCTATGCGCTCTCCAACCGCGCGCTTGCCTATCGCGATAACAAACAGTTGGACCTTGCGATCGCCGATGCGACAAGAGTGATCTCATTGGATCCGAAGGACGCCGATTCGTATCTCGACCGCGGCGACCTTTTTAAGGCAAAAGGTGACTTTGTTAATGCTCTTTCCGATTACGACCAGGCGGCTGTGATCGACGCCAAGTCTACCTCTCCGTTCTATCGCCGCATCGCCGTCTTCAAGGAGCAAAAGGACCTCGCCCGGGCTGAAGCCGAATACATCAAGATAATCGCATTGTCGGCGTTATCGGGTCATCACGACCGCGGACACTTTTACTGGAATCAGGGCAAGCTCGAGCTCGCTACAACGGATTTCACTGAATGCATCAGACAAAAAGGCGATGCCGCGGTTTACTATTGGGACCGCGCTGAAACTCTTCGCCTTGCCAAGAAGTTCACCGAAGCAAAGGCCGATTACGATCAGGCGATCAAGCTTTCACCTACAGCCACGTTCTACGCGGCTCGAGGAAACTACTTTCTGGCCGCCGGAGACCTCGTATCGGCTGAGGCCGACATTAGGAAAGCCGCCGAGCTTGCACCGAATGACGCGACTACGCTCATCGGACTCGCTAACCTTTACGTCGCGAAGGGCGACTTTGTAACGGCGGCGAGCCAGTTCGATGCAGCCCTGTCGAAATTCCCTAATAATACAGCCGCTCATCTTGGCCGGGCGCTGATGCTCGAAAAGCAAAAGAAGACGGCCGAGGCGATCGCGGCGCTCAACAAGGCCCTCGAGCTGAACTCCGACTATTACGAGGCCAGGATCCAGCTCGAACGACTGGCAAAACCCGCGGTCAAAACGCCGGCGAAACGGACAGCCCGAAAGCGCAACTAGACGGAAACAGCGTATACTACGAGCAAAGCGCCAACCACGTTTTGAACGGAGGATACGAATGTCGACGCGTTGCTTCTTGACCGTTGCTTTTCTTTTTGCAGTTGCGACCGCTGTCGCCGGTCAGCCCGCGACAACCGCCAGGGAGTTCTTTGATCGCGGTAATGTAGCTTTGGACAGCGGCAATAACGACGCCGCTATTGCGGACTATACGACAGCTATACGCCTGCTGCCTGCTGCGTTCGGTGCATTCAGCAACCGCGCGAAGGCATATTATCGCAAGGGTGATATGGACAGGGCGATGGCCGACGTCAACCAGGCGATCAAGCTCAACCCCAACCTGGCCGACGCTTTTTACACACGAAGCCTCATCTACCTGACGCTAAAGAAACATGACCAGACCCTCGTCGATTGCCGCGAGGCCGCGAGACTTAACCCAAAGCTTTCCGATGCACATGTCGTTTGCGCGCTGGCATATCGTCGCAGCGGGCGATTCGAGGATTCGCTTCGCGCGTTCGACGAAGCGATCACGGTCAATCCGAAGAACTATAACGCCTTTGGCGGCAAGGGCGATACATACACCGAGCAGGAAGACTACCCAAACGCCCTGCGGGCCTTCACCTCGGCGATCGCCCTCGAGCCCAAGACCGCGCTTGCATACACGCGACGCGGCTGGATCTATCATCAGATGAAACAGTTCACCAAGGCCCTGGGCGATTACGGGACGGCGACCCGGCTCGATCCAAAGGACGCGTCCGCTTTCTATTACCGGGCACTCGTCTATCGGGACCTCAAACGAAAGCGGGAGGCGCTTGCCGATGTTCGGACAGCTCTCAAACTCGATCCGGATGATGAGGACGCAAAGAGCCTGCTGAAAGAGCTGACCGGCAAATGACCCTCGAGCGCTGTGGTTAGCCACAGGTTGTCGACGTGTCCCGTCTCCTGATCACGGTCACAGAACCGGCATATCATCTTCACGGCCTTCGAGGTGGGCTGTATGGAGATGAATGGACAAAGCAACAAATACTGGCTGAATATCGGCACTGCACTGGCCCTTGGCCTGGTGCTGTCATCGGCGATCTTTGGATGGTTCTATTCAAAGACCAGAAAGAGTGATGACGCGATAACCGTTACAGGTTCGGCGCGTAAGCGGATCAAGTCGGATCTCGTGGTCTGGAACGCCGGAGTTTCGACGCAGGCGTCCCAATTGGCCGATGCTTATAAGACGCTAACCGATCAGGTTCCGCGAATAAAGAGTTATTTGATCCAGAAGGGCATCCCGCAGGATCAGATCACGGTCTCGGCGATCTCGACCGTTACGCTCAAGAAGAAAACTCCTGCCGGAGAAGAGACAGCGGAGATCGAGGGATATTCGCTCCGCCAACAGGTCGAAGTAACTTCTACTGATGTCGACAAGATCGCACAGATCGCACGCGAGGCGACGGAGCTGATGAATCAAGGGATACTGCTCGAGTCTAACGCACCGGCGTTCTACTATACCAAGCTCGGCGACCTCAAGATCGAGATGCTGGGCGAGGCCGCCCGCGACGCGAAGGTCAGAGCCGACAAGATCGCGGAAAGCACCGGCAACAGGATCGGATCTATACGTTCTGCCCGGATGGGAGTGATGCAGATAACCGCGCCAAACTCTACCGAGGTCTCGGATTACGGAGTGAATGACACGGCTTCGATCGATAAAGACGTGACGGCCGTGGTGAACGTGAGCTTTGCGATCGATTGAGCTGGAATTCAGTGTTTGGTTTTTGACGGCCTGAAACGCAGAAAGACCTGCCAGCCGGCGTGAGATGTACCGCCGTAAACGGGGGCGAGCCGTTGCGGATTGTGGTTGATGGTCAGCATCGACCCCAACCCTACGTCCAGGCCTTTGTTCTTGATGAGATCGCGGAGAAATCCGAGCGAGATCGCATTTACCCAAAACGTTTCATGGTCGAGCGGGTGTGACAGGACAAGGTCGTGCCCGCTTTTCTTTACCGTCTCAAAACGCCCGAACACAGCGTTCTTGTAGAAGTCGTAATTGCTTTCGAACAGGAACGAGTTCGACCGTTCACCGTTCGCGTAGTTCTGTCCCCAAACAAAAGTGCTCGCCCAGTTCTGTTGCTCGCCAAATGTTTTGTTGTAGATGGCCGAAGCCGTGGTCTTGCGCAGGATCCTGATCTCAGGTTCGGCAGGTTCTGGGTCGCGAAGATAACCGTGCGAGATCTGGAACGCCAGGTTCTTTGTTGGGTTTACGGAAAAGCGGCCGCTGAATGAAGTGAGACGCGGGCGGTCGAAGTTCCAGCGGTTTTCGTCAGGCTCGCGGCCGTTGAAGGCGCTGGCCTCGATCTTTGCCTTTCCAAAAGAAAAACCTCCTGTCACGACGCCCCATGTGATGTGTGTCGCATCCTGCCAGTGGTGGCCGATCGGCGCATCCGGATTGTTGGCTGCCGACGATCGATGCATAAACGTAGGCGGTCCGAGCGCCGGTTCGCCAGGATAGCCGGCATAGAAGTACAGCGATCTCTTGTCGTCGATCTTGTATGAGTACGTCACCGCAAGCTCACTGAGAAGATCGTGCGGATGCTGGCGGTCGTGGATCGGCTGACCCTTGTACAGCTCACCGCTTTGATAAAGCAGCGGGTAACCCCATCCGCGTTGAATGATCAAGGCTTACCATCGCCCGAAAACCGACCTGGCCTTTCTCGCCGGCGGGGTGCGAATACATGGCCATCAGCATCGAGGGGGCATCGGCCCGGCTGCGGCTGCCCTTGCCGGCCACCGAAACGTCGCGGCTTGAACCGACGCGGGTATAGCGGACAAACGCAGAGCCCATGAGCATCAGCATTCCGCCGTTATCGTACATTTTCATTCTCCCGAAAACCGGTGACGAGTCGGGGTTCCACGCCGTCCCTGAAGCTTCACGCGACATAGGGTCTCCGATAT
>CAZSOE010000193.1:0-5055 GCA_964608335.1 uncultured Chloracidobacterium sp. | reverse complement strand
GTCACCGACGCGGAGCAGGCTGCTGCGCCGGCTGATCAGCAATGCCGCTATCTCGGTACCGTCAAGGACCGCACCGCCGCGGATCGCCAGGCCGATGCCCGCGCCGATGAAAAAACCGCCAAAAACGGCGGTCAGCAGTTTGTCGGATGTAACGTCGGGAAACTTTGTAAAGAGCAAGACCAGAGCAAGGCTGGTGATCGCAAGGGCGCTCTTAAAGGCGAATCGCCGCCCGATCTGGCGAAAGCCAATCGCAACGAATGGAAGATTGATCAAGAGGATGAGAACACCAAGCGGCAGGCCGAGCACATCCGAAAGCAGCATCGAAACACCGGTCACCCCGCCGTCGATGAACCGGCTCGAAAGAAGGAAACCCTTGAGGCCCATCGCGGCGGAAAAGATGCCCGCGACGATCAGGGCAATGTTCTTCGCCTCGTTGAGAGTGGCGTTCATTATCTAGAATATACCGCCGACGGAGGATAGTTCAAAAAGTCGGGGTTGTACTCAGGTCCTGACGCGCGAAAGCATGTAAACACCGAGAAACGCGAAGATCGCAGGCGTGGCCCAAACGGCGATCGGCGGCGACAGCAGGCCATTAAGACCGAACTGTGTAAAGATGCTCGTCATCCCCATGAACAACAGCCAGAGCCCGACGGCGTAACCGACCGTCCACGCCTTGCCTCTGCGGCTAAGGCTTAAAGAAAACGGCGCCGTGAACAGCGCGATGGCAAGCGGGATAAGCCACGTCACATAACGCTGTTGAAGAGCAACGCGCAGAGCGCGGCGTTCGATCTCAGATTCGGCCTGGCCGATCTGGCGGCGAAGACCGGACGAATCGAGATGGCTCGGCTTTGCCTTCGGTTCGGTGAACGGATCGCCGGCCTCGGCGAGAAACGCCCCTTGCAGCACTGCGGGGCGGATGCCTTCGGGCGTCACCTCGTCGCGTTCGACCGATCCTTCGAGCCGCACGGCATCGCCATTCCAGGATGCGGACGCGGCGCGATAAACGGACGTAAGCCGCGTCCGGTCGGCGGCAAACTCGTAAACGATAACGTTGGTAGGCGGGTCAAGCTGTCCGAATGAATAGATCCGCCGGTCGGTGGCTACCCAGAATCGGCCCGAGCGATCGGCCGGAAGCCCCATATTTCGGATCACGGACCGCGTTGAGTCCTGCAGGCGGTTTGCGGCCGGCAGCACGCGCTCCTGGACAAGAAAGTTGAACCCGCCGAGGAGCAACGCGAGGAGGAACGAGGGAACGAGAAGGCGATATATGCTTTGCCCCGCGGCGGTCCAGGTTACGATCTCGTTCTGACGCGATTTGATGACGTATGTCGCGAGTATTGCGAGCATCGCCGCAGACGGGGCGATCTGGAGATAGACGAACGGAAGCAGGTAGAAAAGAAACTTTGCAAGCAGTACCAACCCGCCATCGATCGCCCCGGCGAACTTCCAAAGCTCGAAGGCGGTAAAAATAAGGAAGATCGCAGCCAGGAAACCGATGGCGAGGAGGAAGTTCTTGACGAGGCTCGTCGCAAGGTCAAAATCGCGAAGGCCGGTCGTCACGTCGAGAAGACGATCGTACAGCGACAACCGACGCGTCGAAGTGCGAAGTGACGCGACCCGCGCTACCAGTCGGTCAAAGACACCGCTCAGGAATTCGAGACGTCGCGAAAAGCTGAACCACAGGACCGCGAGGACGCTTCCGGCGATCGGGATCAGACCGGCTACCGGGACGCTTACGGCTCCCGTGCGGGCAAGCTGTTCGCCGAGCAAGGCGAGCAGGTAGAACCCGATCAGTACGCCCAGAGCGAGCAAGATCGCGAACCCGCGGCCGCCTCGTTTGAGCCGCAGCACAACCGCGGCACCGAGAATGCAAAAAATCAACGGCGTGACGGACAGCAGCAGACGGCGCTGTGCAAGCAATCGAGCCTCGGTTTGCTGCTTGCCCTCACCCGATGCCGCGTAATCCGAGAGCTGCTGCAGGCCCATTTCTTCCGGCGTTAAGGCGGTCGTCCGGCCGAGCCGCTCGATCAGTTCGGCCCGCCCGGTCCTGATCGCCAGCCGGACCTCGCCTATATTCTCGGAAACGTATTTTCCCTGTCCGGGCTCCTTGGGCAGCGTGGTCGCCACCGCGTCTTCGAGCACCAGTTCCGAGGCCTGACCGGTAGTATCTATTCTCCCCTCGCGCGAGGTCACAAGACGGATCGTCGATGAGGCGGCGTCCTCGGTATAAATAAAAATGTTTCGCCAACGCCCGGTCTCGACGTTGCCGTCGCGGACGTAGATCGTGTGACCGGCTACCTCGGTATTAAAAACGCCGGGCTCGATCGGAGATTCGAGCTTCTTTATCGCGGTCTGCAGCGTCACGTTCCTGACGAGCGCGGCCGCAAGCGGCACACCGCGCAGATTAACGATAAACGCAAAGGCCGAGAGCAGCAGGCCGAGGACCAGGATCGGCACCGCGATCTGCAGGTTGCCGACACCAGCTGCCCTTATCGCGACGAGTTCGCTGTCGCCCTGCATTTTTGTGAGGCCGATGATCGTGCCGACAAGTATTGCCATCGGGCAGGTGAACGCAATAACGTTCGGAAGCAGAGCGATAGTGAGTTGCCACGCAAGGTCGCTCGGGACGTGCACGCTGAAGAAAATGTCGGAATACCGGCTGGCCTGCTGAACAAAAAGGATCACGCTCAGCAAGAGCCACGCGAACGCAAAGTACGGCGCGATCGTCGTGAGCAGATACCTCGAGATAAGCAGGCTAATGCGCTTCATCTTACGTGGGTCAGTGCCAGCGGCATCTCGCCGGTGACCTCGCGCCCGAGCGCGGCCGAGATCAGTGAGCGGAGAAGTGCCGAAAGGTGAACGAGCTCGGCGTCGCGGCCAGTCATCTCACCGCTGAACGCTTCGGGCGCGAGCCTCGTGGCCGCTGCGACGACCGACCGAGTTTCACCGCCGAGTGTCCGATTCGAAACCGTCTTTCGGCAACGCGTGCAGAGCAGATGAAGGTCGGCTTGAAGGTCAGCAGCCTCGTCCGGCTCGAGTTCGCGGCGGCAATCGCGACACCGCGTCCAGTCAGGCATATAGCCCGCTAGCCGCAGCAGCCAAAGCTCGAAATAAACACCTACGGGCAAGAGCGAATCGGGCCGAGCCGCCGCGACGTCGAGACATGCGCGCGTCATTCGATAGACTTTTTCATTCGGATCGTGGGGCGGAAGAAACGATGTCAGCAAGTCGCCGAGGTATGAGAATTTGTGAAGGAATTCGGGATCGCCCGCCGCAGCAAAGCTCGATCGCACGATCTCAGCCTTTTGAAGAGCGACCAGCTCGACCGAATCTTTCTGGAAATACTCCACTCGCACTACCGAAAACGGCTCGAACGCGCTCCCGAACCGGCTCTTCAGGCGCTTGACGCCCTTAGCAACTCCGCGAACGACGCCGTGGTCGCGCGTCAGGAGGACAATAATGCGGTCGGCCTCGGCGAGGTCGTGAGTCTTGAGGACGACGCTTTCAGTTTCGACAAGAGGCATTCGCGGCTGAGAGGCATATCGGAACGCCTTCGAACCGGCTTACCACGGTACGAAGTAGAGGATCCAGGCAAGGACCAGGCTGATGATAACGAACTGGCCAAAGCTCTTGAGCCCATAGAGCAGCCGCTGACGTGGCGTCCCGGACGCGAACGTCCCGAACGCGACCGCAACGATCAACGCAAAACCGACAAGGTACAGGAAATGGATCATTCCTTTCTCCGCAGCGCGATATCGACCGCGTCGATCACGGCGAGATAGTTGAGAAGTCCGGCCACTTCGACGAATCGGCCGCCGTACTCAAAGGTCGCCATCGCCGCGGCCTGGGGCGACGGCGTCGCGGCGACGACATAGCTGATCAGGGCGCCCAGGCCGCTGCCAAACCGGGCAAAGATGTTCAGAAGGTACAGGAGCGCGCCGTCCTTAAAGTCGAACCCGGGATAATAGGCCCCACCGCTGACGATCCCAACGATGAACATGCCCCAGATCGCCGCCGAGATCAGCAGCCCGCGATAGAACCGTCGCTGTGCCAAATGCCCGGCACCCGGGAAGATCCACGAAATTACACCGATAAGCAGTGGATTGTCCATCAAAAACTCGTACGGCCGCGATTCTTACGCACTCGGAGGTCAAAATGTTGCCTGCACTCCGCTCCAGTCCATAAGGCCATAAACCTTAATGTTCAAACAATCGGCCATAGCATGTCAATTTGAGCATTCCACATCAAAGGCTTATATTGGGTTTTTATGCGAAGCAAAGACCGGATCAGGTCGACAACGGTGATTCTCGTCAAGAGAGACGGCAAAACGGCGATGGCCGGCGACGGCCAGGTCACGCTCGGCGACACCGTTATCAAGTCGAGCGCGCGGAAGGTTCGTCGCCTGGCAAACGGACGGATCATCGCGGGCTTTGCGGGCTCGACGGCTGACGCCTTCTCGCTTTTGAGCCGTTTTGAAACCAAGCTCGAACAGTATCAGGGCCAGCTCGAACGGGCCGCGATCGAGTTGAGCAAGGATTGGCGGACCGACAAATACCTGCGAAACCTCGAGGCCCTGCTCATAGTCGCCGACGACAAAGACGCCTTTCTCATCTCGGGCAAAGGCGACGTGATCTCGTCCGACGACGGCCTGCTCTCAGTCGGATCGGGCAGCATGTACGCCCTCGCCGCGGCCCGAGCGTTGATGAAGCACACATCCCTCTCAGCCCGCGAGATCGCCGAAGAAGCGCTGCAGATCACCGGCGATATCTGCATCTACACAAATTCGCAGGTCGTGGTCGAGGAGATCTGATGGCTATCTACCTTGGCGGCGAGACGGTCGCTGCAAAAGCTAACCTCGACGACTTGACGCCGCGCCAGATCGTGGCGGAGTTGGATAAGTATGTCGTCGGGCAATCGGCTGCGAAGCGGGCGGTGGCGGTGGCGTTGAGAAACAGGATCCGGCGGCAGAAACTTCCCGCCGAGATGGCCGAGGACGTTCTGCCGAAGAACATCCTGATGATCGGGCCGACCGGCGTCGGCAAGACCGAGATCGCG
>CAZSOE010000192.1:0-5077 GCA_964608335.1 uncultured Chloracidobacterium sp. | reverse complement strand
AGACCGAAGAGACCGGTACGGCCGTCGTCATCATCGGCTTTAACGTCCGTCCCGAAACTCGTGCGGCCGACATAGCCAAGCAGGAAGAGGTCGATATCCGCCTGCACTCGATCATTTACAAGGTCGAGGAAGAGATCAAGGCGGCGATGATCGGCATGCTCGATGCGATCGAGAAGGAAGCGATCCTCGGCAAGGCGCTCGTTCAGGAGATCTTTAAGGTGTCGCGCATCGGAACGATCGCGGGCTGCCGCGTGACCGACGGCCTCATCAAGCGACAGGCAAAGGCGCGCCTCATCCGCGACGGAGTCGTTATCTGGGATGGCGACATCGCCTCGCTCAAGCGATTTAAGGAGGATGTCAACGAAGTAAAGAATGGCTTCGAATGCGGTATCAGTCTCGTCAACTTCAACGACATCAAGGTCGACGACGAGATCGAGGCCTACGTGATCGAGAAGATCGCCGCCACCGAACTGTAAGTCAAAAGGCAAAAGTAAAAAGTCAAAATAGAATTTCTTTGACTTTTGCCTTTTTACTTTTTACTTGAGTTTATGCATCGGCCCGAACGTTTAGCCGAGAGTTTGAAAGAGGAGATCGCCGAGGTTGTCGGGTTTGAGTTGGACGACCCGCGACTCGAGGGTGTTACGGTGACCGATGTCGAGGTCGCTCCCGACCTGCGGGACGCAAAGGTCTATGTGCTGGTCCAAGGCGACAAGACCGATATCGACAAGGCACTTGCCGCGTTGAAACACGCTTCGGCGTTCGTCCGGCAGCAGGTGACGATCGGGCTGGACCTCCGCCACGCCCCGCATCTGCATTTTGTGCGTGACTCCGCCGAGGAGAACGCCGCCCGCGTTGGCGAGCTTCTGAATGAAATAAGGACCGATAGTGAGAATTGAAAAGTGAAACCTCGGGTCAGTTAATACTATTCACTATTCGTTATTCACTGTTCACTTTTTAGGTTGTGTTAAGTCAGGTAGTAGAGTTAATTGAAAACAAAGATAATTTCGCCATCACGACTCATGTGAAGCCGGATGGCGACGGTGTCGGGTCGTCGCTCGGGCTTTGCTGGCTACTTAAGAGCCTGGGCAAGAACGCCGAAGTCGTCGTTAGCGGGCCGGTTCCGCAGGCTTATTCGAGCCTGCCCGGTGCCGACGAGATCCGCGACGTCAGTTATCTGAACGGCAAGTACGATGCGGTCTTCGTCATCGAATGTTCCGACATCGAACGTCCCGGCATCGCCGGGCTCGAGAACCAGCTCACCGTCAACATCGACCACCACGCAACGAGCGAGCACTTTGGCACGATCAACTGGATCGACTCGACAGCGTCGGCCGTTGGCGAGATGATCTACAACCTGTGTAAAGCGATCGGCGGCAAGATCACGAAGGAGATCGCCGAATGCGTCTATATGGCGCTCGTTACGGACACCGGCTCGTTCCATTTTTCGAACACGACCGACCGCACATTAAAGGTCGCCTCCGAACTCGTTAAGGCCGGAGCCAAACCGTCGAAGATCGGCGAGGCGGTCTATAACAATTATCCGTGGTCGCGCATCGAGCTGATGCGTCAGGTGCTCGAAACCGTGAAACGGGATGAAAGCGGCAGAATTGCGATGATGCGTCAAACCCTTGCGATGCGCGAGAACGCGGGGGCCAACGACGGTGACAACAACGGTTTCGTCAACATTCCGCTTGCAGCACGCGATGTGCTTGCGGTCGTCTACATGCGCGAGGTCGCACCGGGCAAATACCGCGCAAGCCTGCGGTCGAAGGGCAATATCAACGTCGCCCGTGTCGCCGAGTCATTTGGCGGCGGCGGCCACCGAAACGCCGCCGGCCTGAGCATCGATGGCGATTGGGATGAATGCGAACGCGAGATCGTCGCGGCCCTGACCGAGGCCGTCGATCTGTCGGAACCGCCTGCGTAAGCGGGCGGCCAGTTGCGAAAATCCGCGCGTGAGCAAGGGCAAATTCAACTAAGCCACGATTCGACTTACCACGGAAGCGAACCACACAGTGGCGAAGCTTCTGCACCTACTCTTCATCTTCTAGCTTCCGGCTACCGCCGTTAGTTGTCTATAATTCTCGTTGAGTGTGCCCTTGCTCACGCCCGGGCCTCTGCACCGGAATCATGGTTCAGGAGAAACGCTACAAATGGCGGCGCGAGGAATATCGCGAGAATACCAAAGGCCTTCTGATCCTCAATACCGGTGACGGCAAAGGCAAGACGACCGCTGCGATCGGAACAATGGTCCGCGCCGCCGGACGCGGCCTAAAGTGCGCGATGGTCCAGTTCATGACATCGAGCACCGACCGTTACGGCGAACACGAAAGCCTCGAAAAACTCGGGATCGAGATCCACACGATGGGCGCCGGATTTACCTGGGACACAAAGGACAAGAGCCTCGATATCAAGACATCGGAAGAAACCTGGAAGCTTTGCGTCGAAAAAATGCGGTCGGGTGAATACGAGCTGCTTGTTTTCGATGAATTACTTTATGTTTTAAGCTACGGCTTTCTGGATATCGATGCCGTGATCGGCGAGATCCGCGAGGTGCGCAAAACCCAGCCGCACCTCCATCTGATCCTGACCGGCCGCAACGTCGACAACGCGCTCGAGAAGTTGATCGACGAAGCCGATCTTGTCACGGAAATGCGCGATATCAAGCATCCGTTCAACGCCGGTATCTACGCACAGCAGGGGATCGAGTTTTGAGCATGTTGCGGTTTTTAATGAATTGCCACGCTCTTTAGAGCGTGGTCACGGTTCTCAAGGAGGCTTTCGGCTTTAGCCGAATATTTGGGCTAAAGCCCAGATCAGCTCGGGATGACATCACCTCGTCCGACTAAAGTCGGAGGCAATTCATTTCATTGAAGACGAAGATCGAAAAACGCAAACCGAGCGGCCCACTCGACTACCTTGCGCTCGCAGTCACAACATTCGGCGTCGGGTACATTCCCGGTGCACCGGGAACTTATGGATCGCTCGTTGGCCTCTTCATCTATCATTTGGCGACGTTTGCGGCCGAGTCCTTCGAACACGGGGTCGCCGAAGCCTACCGGTTCTCCGAGGCGCAGACGGCGGGAATAATAAACGTCGCCATCGCGTTGGCACTTTTTGCATTTACGATGTTCGGAATATGGGCATCGGGCCGCGCGATCCCGCTTCTCGGGAGCGACGATCCGCACGAGGCCGTCGTGGATGAAGTGATCGGCCAGCTCGTCACGTTTCTCTTCGTTCCGTTCCTGTTCGGGTGGCAATTCATCCTGGCCGGCTTCCTGCTGTTTCGCGTGTTCGACATCCTCAAGCCGTATCCGATCAACTTGCTGCAGGATCTGCCGGGGGGATTGGGAGTTTGCGCAGACGATATCGTTGCAGGCGTGTACGCCGGGATTTGCCTCGCGATCGGGTACGCGGTTTACTTGAGCATGTGAATGCGGCCGGAATCCGGTCGCTATTGCTCCCGGTTCTGACTTATGATCTATCACGTTCTGCCCGGTGACGCGCAGGTTGAGGAATTTAAGAAGACGGGTCTCGACGGCGAGCTGGTCGTCTGTCGCGAAGCGCTGATCGACGGCCCGCTCGATGCCGAAGCCCTCGACGAATTCTGGCAGCAGCGCGCCCGGTTCATTCTCGCCGAATATGCCGACGACGAGATCGATTATCACGAGAAGGTCGCCGATCCGCTCACCAAACTGACCGAGCTTAACGATGGCGATGAAGTGAACCTCTGGTTCGAGTACGAACTATTCTGCAGCGTCAATATGTGGTTCTCTCTCTCGCTGTTGCGAGACACGGGAGCGGCCGTCTATCGTGTCGAACCGATCGGGCTCGACGAAGCGGAACGGTGGGACGGCTTTGGCAATTTCACCTCCGACGATATGCTCGCGGCCTTCGAGCTGCGTTCGCCGTTCACCGATGACGACGTCAGGCTCGGGGCGGACCTCTGGCGGGCGTATAGCCGGCGGAAACATTCACACTTGCGCGAGCTTGCGGCGAGAGCGACCGACCGATTTCCATACCTCGGCGAAGTGATAGCCGCCGCCAACGAACAAGCGACGAGGCCGACCGAGGTTCTGCGCGAGATCCTAAGTCACGATCCGCGGGCCGACTTTTCGACCGTATTTGTCGAATTCAAGAAGCGGGCAGGCGTTTATGGCTACGGCGATACGCAGGTGCAGCGGCTGCTGGATCACTTGTCGAGTTCCTGACCGGCATCGCTCGGTTTGTCGATGACGATCTCCACATCGCCCTGAAAGATCCATCCGCGCCGCCAGAAATACACGAGCAGCACGATCGTGAGCAGGGCCATTATCGCCAACGTGATGAAATAACCGTACGTCGTCTTTGTTTCGGGGATATTGTCGAAATTCATCCCGTAGATGCCGGCGATCAGGCTCAACGGCAGAATGATCGCCGAAACGACGGCCAACGTTTTCATCACTTCGTTCGTGCGGTTGCTTACCACCGCAAAATGCATGTCGAAGAGGCCGCTCACCAGGTCGCGATAGCTCTCAGAAAGATCGGCTATCCGCACCAGATGGTCGTGCACGTCGCGAAAGAACGGAAGCACGGTCGCCGGTATCTGGGGAAACTCGCCGTGCGACATTCGATAGAGCACCTCGAGCTGGCGCGATGAGATGCGCCTGAGCCGGGCGACCGCCCGCCGAACATCCATCACCTCGCCGAGCACGGCATTACCGCCGCGCCTCACGTCGATCACGCGGTCCTCAAGCTCGTTGATCGCGCGGTCGAAGTCATCGACGATCGGCATGTATAGGTCGACCAGCTCGTCGAGTATGTTCTGCAACAGATATGCCGCACCGCGGCTGCAGACGAACGTGCTGCTTCGCACCTTCTGCTTGACACTCTTCAGGCTCCGAAAACGTTCGACGTGGAACGTGACGACGAAATTGTGCCCAAGGTAGCCGTCAAGCTCTTTGGTCGCAAAATTCGTCGGCCCCGTCTCGCCCGGCTTTATGCCGTGCACGATAAAGTAGAGATAATTCTCGAACGCCTCGACCTTTGGCTGGTTGCGTATTTCGATACAGTCCTCGATCGTCAATGGATGAAAACC
>CAZSOE010000191.1:0-5079 GCA_964608335.1 uncultured Chloracidobacterium sp. | reverse complement strand
ACCTGGAACACCGCCACCGGTGTCCGTACGGACCAGGTGACGTTCTTTTTCAAGGACACGAACTTCAACCTTGTTAACGGGGTTTCGCAGCCGCTGAATGTGAACGCGGCTACCACGACGAGCACAGGTATCGACGAGATCGTGCCGATCTCGGGGAGCAACGCGGCCTGCCGGGTCAACGACATTTACCTCGTGACCGGAAACACGGGCTCGACACTAAGTGTTGCGACGGCCCTCGTCGGCACCAACGTCATCCAGTTCTCTAATGGCGACGTGCTCAACTTCAACCTGACGGGCTCGACCGGGCCGCTTCGAAGTATCATCCCGCCGGCGAGCATCCAGCGGGTCAAAATGGTGACTTATTTTGTGACCGCCGACGGCATCCTGACCCGTCGGGAGTATGCCAACACAAGTGGAGCCGTTGCTAGCCTCGACGAGCCGCTCGTGTACGGCGTCGAGAATTTTCAGGTGCAGTACGTTATGGACGACGGCGCGGTCGTGAACAACCCGCTTGCAGGCCCGGATGGCATAGCCGGAACGTCTGACGATACGCCCGCGAACCTCGCGGCGGTCCGTCAGGTCCGGTTCACGGTAAGCGTCAGGTCCGCGGAACGAAATTCGGCTGGCCAGCCGTACCGCCTCAGCATGACCTCGACCTTCAGCACAAGAAATCTTGGTTACGATGCCAACTAGAAGTTTAGGAAGGTAGCAAGCGATGATCGAAGGAAACACTGGTAATAAGATCAACAAGGGCGAGCGCGGATCGGCGATCGTTATTTCGCTATTCGTACTTGCGCTTGTCTCGGTATTTGTCGCCCTCGCGCTCACACGATCGTCGGCCGAGGCGATGGCGGTCGGCAATGAGACGGCCGAAGCGCGAACGTTCTACGCGGCGCAGGGAAGTCTCGAGATGATGACCCGAAACTTCAACAAGGTCTTTGAGACCAAGCTTAACCCGACAGTGGCGGACCTCAATAATATCCGCAACGCCGCGGTGCCCGGGATGACCAGCTACACGTTCGTTCAGGAATTGGACCAGACATCCTCACGCCAGAACGTGGTGCTTTCGGGCGGGCCTTACAGCGGACTGTTCGCGGTCCGCGATAACTGGCGCATACGTTCGACCGCAACGGACACTCAGGGCATTCAGGTCCAGCTTACCCGCAATATCCTTAACAGCCGGATCCCTATCTTCCAGTTTGGTATCTTCTACGACGACGACCTCGAGCTCTTTCGCCCGCCGCGTTTCAGTTTTGGGGGCCGCGTGCATTCGAACCGCAACTTTTTTGTCTCGCCGGGTTCCGAGGGCGTGTACTTCGACTCGAAAGTGACGGCTTCGGGCGAGATCGTCACCCAATCCTGGCGGAACTGGTACACAGGCGATTCCTCGAACAACCAGACGTTTATCAAGAACGCATCGGGCGTATTTCAGCAGCTCCAGCCGACGATGGGCAGCGTACTCAACACGACTTCGGGGGCCTCGAACAACATTTGGGCGGGCACGGACCTGCCTCCCAGCCGCGAGAATACGAGTTTTGCGTCACAGTCGGCCGTCTTTGACGGTAACCTCGAGCACGAGACTCAGGTGTTAAGACTCCCGCTGAAGGTGGGTTATCCGACAGACCTCGTCGAGATCGTTCGACGCGGCAAGAATGTCGCCGCGCCAGCCGGCGGCGACCTCTTCCAGGACTCGACCGGGACACTTGCGCCGGTAACCGCCGCTTCGCAAGACGACGACATCCTGCGGTCCGAACGGTACGCGAACAAGCCGGGCATCCGTGTCTCGCTCGCCGACAGCAAGGCGAAGCTCCCAGGATGTGCCTCGGGCACCGGAACCGCGGCCGTAACGGGACCTTGCGGTGTACGGCTTGAAGGCGACTACCTGGGTCAGGGAGCAAATCCGAACACAGCGGCAGCTGTTATTACCCAACGCGTCCGCGGGTATCAGCCTCTCTCGATGAAGCTCTCGACCAGCGATACCGGTTTTGGCTACACCTCGACGCGCCTGAATGGCGAACGCCTGTATATGGGCGGCTTGATGCCTGCCGGCCGAACGCAGGAGGTATGGATCAAGGTCGAGCTCGTTTCGATCATCGACGCGACGCAGACAGTCGTAACCAGAGATATCACGCAGGATTTCCTTAGCCTCGGGGTTACCGAAGAGGTCCCGAACAGCATTACCGTGGCCGCCTACTCAGGTACCAAATCCAGCAACGGGACCGCCACAAGCCCAAGCACCAACCTGACGTCGACGGGCACGCAGACGCCTGCGACTTATCCGGACAGCCGTTCGGTGATCAAGATCCAGCGCTTTATGACTCCCGGCCCGGCGATCCCGGGCGGAAGCAATGTCCTGACGTCGTACGGGTCGGAGAATGTGGTCCGGCGGTTCACCGGCGTCACCGATGCGGAGATAGCCGCAGGCTGTGCATCGGGATGCGTTGCAGACGATGTCGCCATGGTGGGGGACAGCATCATGACCTTCGCGGCTGAAATGGAGCGGTTTGCGCATCTAAAACGCGCGACAGTGAACAGTGTCGCGGACGTCGCGATAGTCCCTTACCCGATCCAGCTCTTCGATACGCGCGAAGGCGAGTATTACGACCAGCGAAGCACGACTTACTATTCCGACTTAAGCCGGCTGACACGCAATGGCGTGATGAGTATCATCGACATCGATATCGCCAACCTGCGCCGTTTCCTGCGGGGCGATTTCAACGGCCTCTTCCCGACAACCACGCCTTTTGCTGTGGCGAACGGAAGCTCGCTGAGGAACACCGACGTTCCGCAGCGTGAGGGCTGGATCTTCTATGTTTCGGACCGCCGCGGCGATGCCGACTTTGATGGCGAGCTCGACATGGAAGATATCTACAGCTCCGCACCCGGCAACAGTGGTTCGCTTGAGGGCGCCGAGGACGTGAACAACAACGGTGTGCTCGACGCGCGCTACTGGGGTATAAGCAGCACGGCCGATCTGCGCGCCGAGACCGAACGTTACAACACGAACACAGTTCTGCCCGACAGGACCGCCGTCGTCGACCAAAAGTACTATCGCCGCGGTGTTCGCCTGATCAATGGAACCGTCGTTCCGGGGATATACGATTCGACGACGCCCTCAAATACGCGGGGCTTCACCTTTGCGTCGGAGAACGGCGTCTACGTCGAGGGCAACTACAACGCGACCGGTGTTTCGAGCGTGCCATCGGTCGGAAACACTTCCTTCGATCAGTACCTGCCGCAGAACACGCCGACCCATATTCCGGCATCCATCGTGGGCGACGCGATCACGATCCTCTCGAACGGATGGAACGACGCGCAGAGCTTCTCATCGCCCTATGACGAGGGCGGCCGGCTCGGCACGACAACGCAGATGCGGTTCGCGATGATCTCGGGCGACACGATCGCCGATCGCGAATTGTCCCCCAATCAGGGCGGCACGTACGCAAACCTTAACGGTGGCGTGCACAACTTCAAACGCTTTCTGGAGCGCTGGACCGGGAACCGGTTCGACTACGCCGGCTCGCTGATCAATCTTTTCAACTCGAGAAACAACAACGGTTCTTTCAAGTGCTGCAACACGGTCTACGATCCCCCTACACGAAACTGGGTGTTCGACAGCACGTTCCTTGACCCGGCGCGCCTACCGCCAGGCACCCCGTTCTTCCAGTACGTTCAGACGACCGGCTTCCAGCGTACTAACGATTAGGCCTGAGGGATCCCCCCTTTTGGCAAGTTCCGCCCGCTTCCGCGTTCTGTGAAAGGAACCGGTCGCGGGCGGGTTTTTATGTGCGTTTTTCGAACTTCGGCTTTGTGTTATCGTAAATTGAGTTGAAAGCGGAGAAAGGCCGTGCTCCGGCTTTTACAGCGATGAAAGAGCTTTCGTTGATCAATTGCCGGCTTGACCGCCGATACGATATTCGCGAGCTGCTCGGCCGGGGCAGCTACGCCGAGATATTCGTCGCGCGTGATATTCTGGCGTCTCCGCAATCGCCCCACAGCCAGGTCGTGATCAAGGCCCTCAACGTCTTTCTTCAGGACGATCTCGACGCGCAGCTCGAACGGACCCTGGTAGAGAACTTTCAAAATGAAGCGGTCGCCCTCGACCGCGTTCGGCATCCGAACATTATCAGCCGCATCGGCCACGGTACTGCCCGCGACCTGCGGGGCACGGTCTTTCATTATCTCGTGCTCGAATACATGCCGGGCGGCGATCTGCAGAGCAGAGTGCGCCGCGAGCGAATACCGATCGAGCAGGCTTTTTCCTTGATCGAGCAGGTTTGCGCGGGCCTTGGGCACGCACATTCGCGAGGGATCATTCACCGCGATATCAAGCCGCAGAACCTTTTGCTGAGTGCAGACGGAACAGTTGTCAAGATCGCCGACTTCGGCGTTGCGCGTTTCTCGCTGGCGGAATCGCCGATAACCCGTGTCGGCACGAACATTTATGCGCCGCCTGAGCACAGTCCGCTCGCGGCGGGCCGGACCGGGGCACTCGGCATCGACGGTCTCACGCCCGCGGCCGACATCTATTCGCTCGCCAAAACGATCTACACGGTCGTCAGCGGCGAGTCGCCCCGCAGCTTCTCGGGCGAACAGATCACAACGCTGCCGGAGAGTATTCGCGATTCGGAATGGGCCCATGAGCTGTTGCGTGTGATCGGGCGCGCAACGCGTCCTGCACCCGGCGAACGTCATCAGGCCGTCGAGGAGCTTTGGAAGGACCTGGCAACTGTGCGAGAGATCGCAGCCGAGGGCGAGGTTCAGACCCACGTCCGTCCGCGGCTTTCCGCCGTGCCGCAGCCGAACGTGGCGCGAGGCTACACACCGCTCGCACCCGCGGTTGCGCAGTTCGCGGGCGCCGGCCCGCACAATGCCGCCGTGCAATACGCCCGTTATCCCGCACCCGAACGACGAGGTCCGGTCGCGCGCATTCCTGTTCAGGACGCGGTCTCGAGTTCGCCGCCGCTTGCGAAACCAAAGACCGAGCGTGGACGTGCGATCCGTCGTTTAGCGACATTTCTTGTGTTTGCCGGCATCTTCACGGGCCTGCGGTGCGGCAATCGCACCGTCGGCATCTTC
>CAZSOE010000190.1:0-5086 GCA_964608335.1 uncultured Chloracidobacterium sp. | reverse complement strand
CACCATCAAGCTCGCCGCGACAAGCAGGAATGCAGGATACGCGAGAGCCCCACGTAGCTTGCGCGAAACGCCGACGCTTCTCTTGAGATACGTGACAAAACGGATCAGGACCTCGTCGAGGGCGCCGCTCTTTTCGCCGGCGAAGAGCGAGGCCGTATAGATCTTTGGAAATATCCCCTGGGCCTCGAACGCTTCGGACAGCGGGATGCCGTTCTTGATCCTTTCCTCGACGTCCACAAGGACTTTGCGAAGGTTGGCAGAGGCCGAACGGGTTTTGAGCAGTTCGATGGACTGAAGCACGGGTATCCCGGCGCGAAGCAAGGCGGAAAGCTGTTGGTTGAACAGCAGGAAGTCCGCCTGTTTGACCCTGGCCTTCTTGCCCGCGCCCGTGAGCACTGCGGACAGACCCTCGGCCGACGATGACACGGCGAACACTCGAAAGCCTTCACTTTCGAGGCGATCGCGTGCTTCCGCCGCGCCCGTAGCTTCGACGATCCTGGTAACGATCTCGCCCGAGGGCGTCCCTAAACGACAGATGTACTCGGTCATAGCAGGCCGGCGCTCAAACCCGGATTATAACACGCAGGCGAGGTGCGAAGGTTGCATGCTTCCGCCGACTAAATGTTTTTTCGCCCCCGCCGAACAACTCCCGCAAAGCACGGAACATCAAAGATTTACCTTGCGGAAGCGTTCCCCGTTTCCATAGAATGTAGGGTATTCTGGGTGCTTAGGATGACGGATCTGACGACGAAGCGGTTCGGTGGCGTGTTTTCGTTGCGCCGACCGGTTTTTGTGGCCGTTTTTCTTGCGCTTGCGGCCGGCATGCTGGCGGCGCAGGTCCCGACGCCGACGCCTGACGATCCTGATGACCGCGTTCGTGTCCGGACCGATCTTGTCACGCTGACGTTGACCGTTATGGACAGGTACGGGCGATACGTCACCGGGCTGCCGAAAAGCGCATTCACGATCACCGACAACAACCTGGACCAGGATATTTCCTTCTTTAGCGATGCCGATACGCCGGTCTCGGTAGGCATAATTTTCGATGTTTCGGGCTCAATGAGCGGCGACAAGATAAAAAAGGCCCGAAAGGCGCTCGAGCGGTTTGTCGCCACGAGTCATCCATCCGACGAATATTTCCTGATCGCCTTCAACAGCCGGGCCCAGCTCCTGATGGACCGAACGCGCGACGGCGACGCGGTGCTCCGCAAGCTCACCCTCGTGCAGCCGAAGAGCAACACCGCGCTATATGACGCCGTATACCTCGGCATCGAGCGCGTGACCCGCGGCTCGCACCAAAAGCGTGCACTTCTTATCATCAGTGACGGACAGGACAACTCGTCCCGGTATAACTTTAGCGAGGTCCGGCGGCTGATGAAGGAATCCGATGTGGTCTCCTATGCCGTCGGCATTGTCGGCGGCGGAGGCACACTCGATATGCAGGGCCAGGCCTTCCTCGATGAGATCGCGTCGGTGTCGGGCGGCAAGGCGTTCTATCCTGCGACGGATGTCGAGATGGACGAGATCTTCGAAAGGATCGCCCTAGAGCTTCGCCATCAATACTCGATCGGATACACGCCAAAGGATTTCCAGCCTAACGGAAAATGGAGGCGCGTTAAAGTAAAGGTGAAACCTCCTCGCGGGTTACAGCGTCTAACAGTGCGCGCGCGCGAGGGATACTATGCCACGCCCTTAACAAACTTCCCCTGACCGCGACCGCTGTAGTAATGATGAAAGGAATAGTGATCGGATCTCTGGCCGTTGCCCTGGCGACGGGAGTTTTTCTGGGTAACGCGGACGTGGAGCACGTCTCGGCACAGGTTGCGACCGCAACGCCGACCGTTGCCCAGTCACCTGCCGCGGCTAAGCCGACGCCGCCGGTGATGGATGACGAGAACACGATCATCAAGGTCGACACCGAGCTCGTCAACCTGACGGTGCGTGTCGTAGACCGCAACAATCGCCCTATCAACAACCTTGCCGAACAGGAGTTCAGGATCTTCGAGGACGGTGTCCCTCAACGGATCGACTTTTTCTCGCGGGCCGAAGTTCCGGCAAATTATGCCCTGGTGGTCGACAATTCCGGGTCGATGCGCCAGCAACTCGATAAGGTGATCGAGGCCGGAAAGGTCTTCGTTGCCGCCAATCGGCCGGACGACGAAACGATGGTGATCCGCTTTGTCGGCCGGGACAAGATCGAGATCGAACAGCCCTTTACGCCGAACAAGACCGACTTGAACGATGCTCTCGACAACCTTTTTATCGAAGGCGGACAGACCGCGGTCGTCGATGCGGTATATCTGGCGGTGGAACACGTCGACGAATACGAGAAGTCGAACAAGACGCAGGACCGCAAGCGCCGGGCGATCGTTCTCGTGACTGATGGCGAGGACAGGAACAGCTTTTATACCGAAAAACAGTTGATGGAACTCCTGAGCGAATCCGAGGTCCAGATCTATGTGATCGGCTTTATCGACGAGCTCAGCAAAGAAGGCGGATTCATAGGCAAGAGCCCGAAAGACAAGGCCAAGGCCCTGCTCGAGAGGCTGGCGAGCGAATCGGGCGGGCGGGCGTACTTCCCCTCCAGTCCGGCCGAATTACCTGCGCTGGCGCGTGAGATATCAAACGAGCTCAGGATGCAGTATTCGATCGGATATATACCGTCAAATGACAAGAAGGACGGCACTTACCGCGCGATCAAGGTAACGGTCAATGACGGGCCGAACCAGCAAAAGCGGATACCGATCACTCGGGCCGGCCGGACGGCCGAATCGGCGGGCTCTGCCGGCGTCACACCGTCGCCCGCCAAAAGCCCCAAGTAGGAGATCGTTTCTATTTTTTGCACGCCGTTATCACCGCGCGCATCGATGCGGCGACTGCGGCATCGTCCTTCGAGTAAACGGTGAGGTCCACGCTGTTCGACCGATCTTTCTTTCCGTTCCAGGTCCTCAGAACCGCATTCTTCGATCTGCCGGTCAACATAAGTACCGAGTGTTCCTTGCGCTTGGTTGTTCCCAACACGACCCCCGAAGTGTCAAACTCCGCGAGCTCGATGTCGAAGCGGATTAGATTTCTCGACCCGCTCCCCGTTATTATCGATGTGTTCATTTCGCCTTCGGTAGGCATAACGCCCGGCATGGTCCCGACCAGCGGATTGAACCCACTGCTGTTCGCGATATCGACGCTCAGAGTGAGCCGGCAGTTCTGCAGCCTCGCCCTCCTTACGTAAGGCGTCTTCTTAAAAAGGTCCTTTTCCAGAGCGGTCGCGGTCTCTTTTGATACCTGGCCCCACATGGTGGAAACATGCAGCAAGGTCATCGCCAATATGATCGGATAACGCACGTCTGGCTAATTCTCCGGAACGGTGCCCGAGATCTTCTTTCGCGTCGTCTCGCCGGTGACGACAACCGGAATGCCATCGTCCACCTCAGAATGGGGACGCGGTATCACGTGGATCGCGGTAACTGTACCAACTTTTCGGGCGGCCGCCGCCCCGGCATCGACGGCGGCTTTGACCGCGCCGACCTCGCCCCGCACTATGGCGGTCACCAGTCCGGCATCGACCTTTTCGTAGCCGACCAGCCGCACGTTGGCCGCTTTGACCATCGCGTCCGACGCCTCGATCATGGCCACAAGGCCCATGCATTCGATCATACCGAGAGCTTCCATAATTCTCCGTGTGGGGCTATTTCCAAACGACCGTAAAGAACACGATCACGAGCGTAATGAACGCGACCACCAATGAACCCACGAGGAGGCCAGTGCCGGCAGCGGACGACGCCGGCTCCCACACCTCGATGCTTCCCTTAACTCCGGAAATACGTGACCTTCTCGTCTTTGCTGCGATAGCCGTCGTACCAGCCCCCGCGCGATCGGACGACCTGAGTTTGGCGGCGAGATCGTCGAGGGCCCTCGAGGACTCCGAATTCTTCACCGTGCCGTTCAGCTTGGCGGGCGCAGGCTCGGTTTCTGAGGCGACCCGGTTTCCGCAGTTGTAGCAAAACAGCGTGTCGTCGCGAACGTCGACGCCGCATTTGTCGCAAACCTTTTTCTCGACAGCTATTTCGGGCATCAGATGCTTGCGAAGACGTCTTTTTCCTCGCCCAGATCACGTGCGGAGGGCGTCAGGATCGTTTTCTTCGAGATATAGATCTTCGAGCCGCTCGCGATCGCGCGGCGCACGTCGTCCTCGCTGACAAAGTCCTCAGGCTTTACAGGAACCGGTTTCTGAACCGCATTCTCGGGGGTTATTTCGTGAACGACTGTAGTCACAGGCGTGGCCGGTGTCGGTTCGGGCGCCGGGCCGTTCGCCTGCGGTTTAGGCGCGGGTGTTTCGGCTATCTTTTTGCTGAGAAAGCTGTCGACGATCGCAGCGATCTCCTCGCGGCTTGCTTTTCGCTGTGCAGGGACCGCAGAGTTACTCGCTGCGACGCTGCGGGCCGCGGCCGGCAGTACGTTCACAGCGCGAGTTTCGAAAGCGACGCGCTTCACATCCATCAGGTGGATCGGCGAGATGTTGTCGGACGTCACGTTCCCGCCCCACGAGCCGCATCCGAGAGTCATCGAAGGCGGCAGATCTGTTGAAAATCCTATCGCGCCGTGCGTGGTCGGCGAGTTGATCACGACGCGGGCCGCGGGCATTTGGGCCCCATAGGCTATGGCGGCGTCGCGGTCCTGGCTGTGCATACCGGCGGTATGGCCCATTCCACCGAACTGGAGCACCTCCTGACAGCGTGCGGCACCGGCTTCGATCCCTTCGGCGACAAAGAACGCAAGTGTCGGCGACAGCTTCTCGATCGACCACGGAAAATCGCGGCCTACGCCGGTGCAGTCGGCCAGTAGGCAACGGGTGCCTTCGGGGATGGATATTCCCGCCTTGTCGGCAATGAACTGAGCCGACTTGCCGACTATTCCCGGATTCAGGCTTCCCTGCGGCGTGACTAAGACCTTCGCGACAGCCGCGGCATCGGCATCGTTCAGGAAGTGGCCCCCCTGAGCGACGAATTGCTCGCGAACTGCCAGTTCGATCGGCGCATCGCAAACGACTGACTGTTCGGACGCGCAGATCGTACCGTTGTCAAAGCAC
>CAZSOE010000189.1:0-5089 GCA_964608335.1 uncultured Chloracidobacterium sp. | reverse complement strand
GGCGAAGGCGTCGTCGAGGCTGTTTCATGGCGCGGCGTAAAGATACGCACCTTTCAGAACAAGCTGTTGATCGTCAGCAATTCGGTCCTCGGCAAGGAGATCATCGAGGTCGCACCGAAGAATAACCTCAACGCAAAGCTCGTTTTCTTCAACACGCTTTACACACATTCGCCGGCTAGGACCATCAACATCGTGCGCGAGGCCGTACGTCAGGTCGAGAACGTCTCGCAGAAGATGCGGCCCGTTGTTCGGATGCGGAACCTCGGCACGGACGGCATCGACTGGGAAGTTAAGTACTGGATGGACGATTATACGCTGCAGCACGACACAGATGCGCTGGTGCGCCAGCGCATCTGGTACGCATTTCAGCGTGAGAAGATCCATTTTGCCTTCCCCACGCGGACGCTCTATATGGAGGAAAAGCCGATCGAGGCGGCACCCGAAGAGATCGTCAATATCTACACCGAGCATCTCAACCGCGTCTCGATCTTTGCCCCGCTCTCGGCGGAGGAGATCGAGCGGCTGGCCAACGCCTCCAATGCCCGTGTCTATGCGCCGGGCGAAGCGATCGTCCGCAGCGGCCAGCAGGGCACGTCGATGTTCGTGGTGATCCGCGGAGCCGTAAAGGTCCAGATACCTGAGAAGAATTATCAAAAGACGATCAACAAC
Organism: uncultured Chloracidobacterium sp.; assembly: GCA_964608335.1. Classification (GTDB taxonomy): domain Bacteria; phylum Acidobacteriota; class Blastocatellia; order Pyrinomonadales; family Pyrinomonadaceae; genus OLB17. The sequence goes on along the minus strand of CAZSOE010000189.1, from coordinate 4,420 downwards.
CTGAAAGAGAACGACTACTTCGGCGAGATGAGCCTGCTCACGGGCGAGCCCCGCACCGCCACCGTCATCGCCACCGAAGAGACCGAGGTGCTCCGCATCGACAAGAACGGCTTAAAGCCGATATTCGAGAACAACCCGCCGTTGGTCCAGTCGATCACGGAGATGATCGAGGAGCGTCGCGCACTTCTTCGTCAGCAAGCCGAGGTCGAGGCAATGGAACAAAGCGAAGAATCGCGAAAGGGTGTGATGCGATCGATCAGAAATTTCTTCGGACTGCGGGGTCAATGAACATTGCGGTCGTAGATCTCGTGCAGGACCTCTGAGATCGTCTTTCTTTCTTCCTTTTCCGCCCTCTTCTGCCCGTCCGATGTCCCTACGGCAGTGCGTTCGTCGGCTTCGCCATCGTCTGCGCGATCGGCCGTCAAACTGGCAACGATCTGGCCGTCGGCATGGTGAGCGACGGGGATCAGCATCGGGGGTGCGTCCGGCGAAGTTGTCTCGACGACCACTTCCTCGGCGAGCCGTCTGCGGCTGTCTTCCAGCAGGTCTTCCGAACGGTTCCGTCGTGCACGTTCGAGCGCGCGGATGGCCGCTGAAGTAAGCGGCGCCTCGGCGGGAGCACGTTCGATCTTTCGGAGCATCCGGACATACTCGCGCAGGTCGCGCGATGGAAAGACAACATTGCTCTCATCACCTTCGGCCTCGACCACCTGCGAGAGATACCGGACGGCCGCGGAATGATCGCCAAGCTTTCGCGAAAGGGCACCAAGACCGAAATAAACAAGCGGCGGCGGCGCGCTCATCGCCTTAACTACAGCCTCGCCCTTAGCTATTACCTCACGGATCTCGAACCCATACCATCGGCGTTCGTCGTCGCGGAGGACCTCGTTGGCCGCGAGATAGAATTCGAAAACACGGCGTGTCTCTGCGCGGGTTTCAGCGGTAAAGACCTTCCAAACGAAGAAGGCAAGAACGCCAAAGAACGCAAGTATCACCACCGGGAAGCCGACGATAAACAGCATCACCGCGATAACGCCGAGGGCCAGGGCGTACTGCCCTTTCTCCTTGAGCGACATAGCGGGCCGTTTTTCTAAAGCATCGCGTGCCACGTTGTGGTCGATCGTTAATTTTTCGCGCCCGGGGAAGACTTGCCTTTCGGCGGCTTCCTGGCGCCCTTCGGCGCCTTGGCCGGGGCGGCTGAGGCGCGGGCCGTTTTTTCTTCGGCGCACGAGCCGCCCGATGCTTTTTTGACCTCGGTCTCGATACGCGTGCTCAGGTCGGTAAGCGCGGCGCCAGCCTTCTCGGCGGCCCGCTTGGTCGATTCGACCACGTAGCTAAAGGTCTCCTCGAGTGTCGCGGCTTCCATGCGGAAGAGGCTCGAGATCTTCTGTTCGAGCGGCAGGTCCTTGAAGTCCTGCTCAAGTTTCGGCCTGTTTTCGGTTCTCATAATACCCAATCTCCCAATTCGGAACGTTCGTAGGGATCCTCATGGGACTACGCGCCGCGACCCATAAAAGTTCCGGCTCGTCAATGCATCGCCGTTCTGACACGCACACGCGGCTGCGCTCCGGGCGGCGCGGCCGGTGAGCGGCTCTCGCCTCGCTGGCATTCGGCGCAAATTCCCCAAAGCCTCAGGCTGTGATGCGTCGGGCGGAAGCCAAAGCTGCTCGCCATCTCATCCTGCAAGGCTTCGATGTCGGGCGAAAGGAACTCGATGACGGTGCCGCACTCGGTGCAGATCATGTGATCGTGATGCTCGTGGTTGTAGTGATGCTCGTAGTAAGTTTTGTTGTCGCCAAAACGCACTTCGCGCGCCAGCCCGGCCTCGGTCAGCAGCTTCAATGTGCGATAGACGGTCGTCAGCCCGACCGTCGGATCTTTGCGATGCACGAGCGAATAAAGGTCCTCGCTGGTGAGGTGGTCCTCGGTCCCGAGAAACGTCTCAAGGATAAGGTCTCTCTGGGCCGTGCGGCGCAGCCCGGCGTTCCGGATGTGCTCATCGAACACCGCTCGCTCCACCTCGAATGTGCCCTTTTTTGCCACCTATTTTTCGATACTACCACTTCAATTTCGATTTCGCTATGGCCACTTTTGCCCGCAACTTTTCGATCCGCTCGGGGCTAACACCTTGTCTTGCGGCAAGTTCCAGCGACCTTTCGCCGAGCAGCAGATAGATCTCGAGCAGCTCGTCCGAGGCGTATTCGTTAAGTGCCGTCAGGTGCCGCGTGAACGTGCCGGTGTCCGCTCGCGCGAACGTACCGGTAAGAGCGGCGGCGGTGTCCTGTGTCTCGAGGTTGCGGACCGTGCTCGCAAGCAGAGGTAAGAGTATTTCCTTCGATTCGGCGTAACTAAGGCCGCACTTGGTCATCATCTCGATCGCGGCGTCAAAGAGAGCGACCAGATGGCCACAGGCGGTCACGGCCGAAGCATGGTATAGCGTCTTGGCCTGCGTATCGATGGTAAAGCTCCGCCCGCCGAGATCGGCGACCACCTCGCGTCCGACCTCGACCGCGTCCGCGTCGCCTTCCACGCAGAAGAACGCCCCACGAAAACGTTCGGGCCCAAGTTCGGGAGAACTGATAGAGACCAATGGATGGATCGACCCGATCGAGCATCCGTCGTCACGAAGAACATTCAAGATCGACGAGGGCTGGGAACCGCTTGTGTGAACTACCGTGGAACCGCCCTTTACATTCCCGCTCAATGTTCCGGCCGCCGCCATGATCTCGGAATCGGGCGTGGTGATAAAGACGATGTCGACGCGTTCTGCAGGTTTCTGGCCGCGACCTAGCAGCTCTACAACGGTGTATTTATCCTTAGGCAGGGCCAGGGCGATGGCCCGGCCGACGCGGCCCGGACCGATGATCGATACGCGCTGCATATTGCCAGTATATCGCCGGGGACAACGCTGGGCGAAGGACCTAAGACAACTCTGGCCCGGCGAACCGTGGCCTAAGATCGAGCGAAGCGCCGGGAACGCCGGCGATGTCCGGACCGGATGCGGCGGCGTCTCGAAGACTCAGATCGGAAGTGGACATAAGGTCTCGAAGCCCGTGGAGTTCGGCTGCCTTCAGGCGCGGAAACTCGCCGTCACCACAAATGTCCTTAATTGCGGTCTCGAAGGCCGTTACCGCATCGCTTTGGGCGGAAGCGACGCGCCCCTCGGTCGACTCGCGGTGAGCAGCGACCTGGCGGCGGAACCGACGAATGCCTTCGGCGGCGATATCGCCGAGCTCGGCGGGTAGTCCAGCGAGCCCGTCGAGATCGGCGAGGGTCAAACGACATTCACACACATGACGTGGTGTCGAGACGGCTGCCCGATAGCCGGTGCATGATACGTTACGCACGGCTCGGACGATGGTCCTGGCCCGGCCGACGAGGTCGGGATCGACGAGGCCCGCTGCATCAAGCTCGTCAAATGCGGACCAAAGTTGTGACGACATCAACTGGCCGAGGCCGCGTCCTCGCCCGAGTTCGCCGACAACCTCATCGTGTCGGGCGATGTAATGGGCCTTGAACCGAGATGTAAAGTCCTCCCAACAGTCTTCGAAATGATGCCGGATCGAGACCGGAGCCCGTCGTTCAAGAAGGCTCGGGACAAGTTGTAAGCGGAGTTTCTCGATCTCGTCCTCGTTGGTTGCTTCGCAAAGGGACATGTGCGCGACCATCTCGTCGCAAAGCGCAACTTCATGGAGAAAATCTTTTACAACAGCGAGGTCTTGATCGGCCCGGGTCAACTCTTCCTCGGAGTCCATGAACAGCTCGCCGATCTTCTGCAGGCAGTCCTCTAATGAAATGTCGTTCGCGCGAAGCGCTCCGATCGCATCGGCCGCTCCACCGAACGATCGCCGGACAGTCGCCGCGGCATACCAGGCCCGTGTCGTCAAAACATCATCGGGCAGCGAATCGAATGCGGAAAGCACGCCCTCGGCGGTCCAAACGCTGCGCCAGTTCTCGAGCAGTTCACCGATCTCGGCGCGGTTCTGGGCTCCGTCGAACGAGGCGAAGCTGCCGGACGGTGCAAATGCCCGCGCCCAGAAGAGGAGTCGTTCAACCGCATAGACGCCCTCCCCTGGGCGGGCAATGCCGGCGATGTCGTCCCAAATAAGCTGAAGGTCGAGTGACCGGTGGTTAATGCGGTTCCCGCTGGTCGTCACGAACTCCAGTTTGCGCTGCGAGACGAGAGATGCGAGCACGAGATGAACGGCCTCGCGCGTCAGTCCGAACGGGGACGAACCCAATCGTTCAGAGATCACCCCAACCTCGACGATCTCGTCGTCAGACGGCACCGGAACGGCTGCGACAAGCGGCACCTGCTGCAACATCTCGTGGTCCGCCGGCGCAATGCTGCCTTCAACGTCGCGGGCCAGACCAAGCGGTTTTGCAAAGGTCCGGGCAAGCCGTTCGGCATCAGCATCGA
>CAZSOE010000188.1:0-5126 GCA_964608335.1 uncultured Chloracidobacterium sp. | reverse complement strand
GGTGCTATTGACGATGACATTGAGGACCTAAAGCGCCTCGGTATCCTCGTTGACCGCGACGACGAAGGCTACCTGCTGCAGATATTCACAAAGCCGGTCGAAGATAGGCCCACAGTCTTCTATGAGATCCTTCAGCGTAAGGGGTGCAAGGGGTTTGGCAAAGGAAACTTCAAGGCGTTGTTTGTCTCGATCGAAGAAGAGCAGCGTCGGCGTGGGAATCTCTAAGAGTTCTTAGCCGCGAATTACACGCAGGGGACGAATAAAGTCGATTTGTGTTATTCGTGTAATTCGGGGCAAAATCTTCTTCTACTTTGTGACGATCAAGCGACATTTCCTCCTCAGCATCCTGCTCGCGTCAGTCGTTGCGTGCGTCGTCCCGCAGGAAACACCCACACAGACGCGAAGGCGGTTGAGCTCGACGGACAAGGCCTTTCAGGTCTTCTTTGTGAAGTTCCGGACCGCAGTAGTTCGAAAGAGCAAGAGCGCGGTCGCTTCGCTTACGAAGTTCCCTTTCAAGTACGGGTTTGACGCAGGCGACGAAGGGGCTTTCTCGCGATCACAATTCATTTCACGATTCAACGACATTTTTGACGGCCAGGAGCGCGTGTTTCGGCTGAAGGACCCGATGTTCTTTGCATCATCGGGCCGCTTCGAGCTTGTGAATGAGGACGATGCGTCGCATTTTATCTTCCGCAAGGTCAGCGGAACGTATAAGTTCGTTTCATTCATGTCGGAACCATGACATGCACCATCACCGGCCATACACGGCGGACGACCTTGAGAGTGTAGTAGCGATCTTTCGCTCGAACATTCCAAAGTACTTTCGCCCGGAGGAAGAAAGCGGCCTTCGCGAGTTCCTGGGCGGACACGGCGACGGGTATTACGTACTCGAACTTGACGGTAAGGTAATCGCCAGCGGCGGGATCGCTCCCAACGACGACAATACGGTCTCGCTCTGCTGGGGAATGGTGCGCGCCGATCACCTCGGCACCGGATTGGGCAAACTGCTGACAGAATTTCGCATTCAACGGGCCCGCGAGCGATTCGGCGGTGCTCCGCTTGTTGTCAGCACATCCCAGCACACGCAGGGATTTTACGAACGGTTCGGGTTCGTGCTGACCGAACACACGCCGGACGGCTTCGGCCCGGGTCTGGACATCTGCCGGATGCGATTGGATAGCCGGCCTTAAACCGTTATCCTTGTGTCTTGGAAATGCCCACCGGAGCAGGAAAACGCAGGTTCGCGCTCGTTTTGATCAAACCGTCGCATTACGACGACGACGGTTATGTCATCCAATGGGTGCGCTCGGCGATACCGTCGAATTCGCTCGCGTGTCTTTACGGCCTTGCTAAGCAATGCTCGGATGCGCGGGGCCTTGGGTCAGACGTCGAGCTTGTCATACACGCTTTTGACGAGACCAATACGGTCATCAGGCCGAATAAGATCATGGATCTGATCGCCGGCGACGGAATGGTGATGCTCGTCGGCGTCCAGTCGAACCAGTTCCCGCGTGCACTTGACCTCGCCCGCCGGTTCAGAGAAAAGGGTGTAGCGGTCGCGATCGGCGGTTTTCACGTGTCGGGCACGATCGCGATGCTCAAAGAACGCGACCCGGCGGTCCAGCGAGCGCTCGACCTAGGCGTGTCGATATTCGCTGGCGAGGCCGAGGGCCGGCTGGATGGTGTGCTGAGAGATGCCCTGAACGGCGACCTCAAGCCGGTTTACAACTACATGGACGACCTGCCGAACCTCGACGGCGCGGCTCCGCCGCTGCTGCCGGCCGAGCGGGTCAAGCTGACGGCCGGTTCCGCAACGACGCTCGACGCGGGCCGGGGCTGCCCCTTCACCTGCTCGTTCTGCACGATCATCAACGTGCAGGGGCGAAAATCGCGGCGCCGTTCGGCCGATGACATCGAGGTGATAATTCGCGAGAACCTTGCCCAGGGCCTGCACTCCTTTTTTATTACGGACGACAATTTTGCCCGCAACAAGGACTGGGAGGCGGTGCTCGACCGCCTCATCCTGCTTCGCGAAGGCGAGAAGCTGAACATCAGCTTTATCATCCAGGTCGACACGCTGTGTCACCGGCTGCCGGGGTTTATCGAAAAATGTCGCCGTGCGGGCGTCAAGCGCGCCTTTATCGGCCTCGAGAACATAAACCCCGACGCGCTGCTCGGCGCGAAGAAACGCCAGAACAAGATCACCGAATATCGCAAGATGCTGCTCGCGTGGAAGGAGGCTGGCATCGTCACCTATTGCGGCTACATACTGGGCTTCCCGGGCGACACGCCGGAATCGATCATTCGCGATATCGAGATCATCAAACGTGAGCTGCCGGTCGACCTGCTTGAGTTCTTTTATTTGACGCCGCTGCCCGGATCCGAGGACCACAAGAAGCTCTTCGAAGCCGGCGTCGCGATGGACGACGATCTAAACAAATACGACCTCAACCATGCCGTTACGGGACATGACAAGATGTCACGTTCCGAATGGGAGGATGTCTATCATCGCGCGTGGGAAACATATTATACGCCGGAACATATGGAGGCCATTCTGCGACGTGCGATCGCCACAGGTACGAGCCCGGGCAAGATCGCGTTCTTTATGACGTGGTTCAAGGGCTGTATCGGCATCGAGGGAGTTCACCCGCTGGAAGGCGGCTTCTTTCGCAGGAAGGTTAGGCGGAGCCGGCGATCCGAGTTGCCGCTTGAGAACGTTTTGGTCTTTTATCCGAAATACGCTCTCGAGAGCATCGTCAAGCTGGCGAAATGGACTTCGGTCTATCTCAGTATCCGCTCGATCTACCTCCGTGTTCGTAAAGACCCGGCCCGTTTCGACTACATGGACGCGGCGCTCGAACCCGTAACCGACCACGAGGAAGAACGCGAGCTGTTCCAGTCGGAGGCCGCGCGTGGATACCTGGAAAAGGTGCACACGAACGAGCGTATCCAACGAGGCGTGAGTGTAAGCTGATGACAAGAGTGACTTATCAAACAGGCTTTGGGAACGAGTTTGCGACGGAAGCGGTCGAAGGCGCGTTGCCGGTCGGGCGCAATTCGCCGCAGAAAGCGCCATTGGGTCTATACGCCGAGCAGTTTTCTGGAACGGCGTTCACCGTGCCGCGCGCCTCGAACAAACGAACGTGGACATACCGCATCCGGCCGAGCGTTCTTCATAGACCATTCAGGCAAACGGAGAACAGGCTGTGGCGGTCATCCCCGTTCGACGAGGTCGTTACGACGCCAAACCAGCTTCGATGGAGCCCGCTGGCGATACCCGAAACGGGAACGGATTTTGTGGACGGAATTACGACGATCGCGGGCAACGGCGATGTTTTCGGGCAGGCGGGGATCGGGATTCACGTCTTCGCCTGCAATGCGCCGATGCGTGACCGGTTCTTCTACAACGCCGACGGCGAGATGCTCGTCGTAGCCGAGAAGAATGGACTCCGTTTTCTGACCGAGCTGGGCGTTATCGAGATCGAACCAGGCGAGGTCGCGGTGCTGCCGAGAGGGTTGAAGTTTCGCGTCGAACTCCCGAATGGCCGCGCACGCGGATATATCTGTGAGAATTACGGTTCGCAGTTTCGCCTCCCCGATCTTGGACCGATAGGAGCGAACGGTCTGGCGAATCCGCGTGATTTTGAAACGCCGGTCGCGTGGTACGAGGACAAGGACGGATCCATCGAACTGGTCGCAAAGTTCGGCGGGAACCTCTGGGCGTGCGAGATGGACCATTCCCCGCTCGACGTGGTCGCCTGGCATGGCAACTACGCGCCGTATAAGTACGACCTCCGTCGCTTTAACACTATCGGCTCGATATCATTCGATCATCCCGACCCATCGATCTTCACCGTGCTGACATCGCCATCGGGTGAGCCTGGTGTCGCGAATTGCGATTTCGTGATATTCCCCGACCGCTGGCTCGTCGGGGAGGACACATTCCGTCCGCCGTGGTATCACCGCAACACGATGAGCGAATACATGGGCCTGATCTACGGCCAGTACGACGCCAAGGAAGAAGGCTTCGTACCCGGCGGCGGCTCGCTCCACAATCAAATGTCCGCCCACGGCCCGGACCTCGACGCCTTTGAAAAAGCCTCGAACGCCGATCTCAAACCGCAAATGCTTTCGGGCACAATGGCGTTCATGTTCGAGTCGCGCTACATTATCCGGCCAACAAGGTTCGCAATGGCCTGCGCAGAATTGCAGCATGAATATTCGGATGTCTGGCAGGGACTAAAGAAGAACTTCAAACTATGATAGCGCCCGATGCGACCGAACAACTGCTTTCGGCCTTTGACGGACACAGTGTCGCCGGTATACGCGCGGCGTTTGAGGCCGGGGCCGATGCAACACAGCCGGTGCGCGGAAAGCTCCCCGTCTATTGGCTTCTTGAGGAGTATCATCGGACTGATCGCTTGCCGGAGTGCTTAGGGCTATTATTCGATCACGGCGCAAAGCTCGTCGACGAAGATCTGCGACCCGTACTGCTGAACGACGCCAAGGGCATTAGGTCGCTGCACGAGACCAACCCCGCGATCATCGCGCACCGGACGTCGCTCGTCTCGTCATTCACGTCGATGACCGATGTCACGCTCTTGCATGTTGCGGCCGAGTATGGACATCTCGATGCGGCTGAGACATTGATAGAGCTCGGCGCGGATGTGAACGCACCGGCCGGTATCGATGAAAACGGCATTGGCGGGCACACGCCGATCTTTCACACGGTCAATTCGAACGCAAACCGCTCCGCGCCGATCATGGAGTTGCTACTCGATGCTGGCGCGGATTGTTTGATAAGGCTCGACGGTCTGTACTGGGGGCGAGGTTATCCTTGGGAAACCATCTTTTTTGACGTTACGCCGATATCATTCGCTCAAATGGGACTGATGCCGCAGGTGCACCGCAGCGAGACGGACATCTATGCGAACCTAGAGCGATTGCTCTACGGCGCTGGGCGTCCGGTTCCGGACCTTAGGAACATTCCGAATCGTTATCTGAGGGAGGCGACATAGCTTTATGACAGCGACAGACACGAAAACGCTTACACCGCAGAGAATAATGGAAGTTGGCATGGGTTTTTGGCCGTCGAAGGTCCTGCTTTCGGCGATCAAGCTCGGGCT